>JAPDQV010000052.1:305-16946 GCA_034505495.1 candidate division KSB1 bacterium
TAAGTGCAACAGTTATTCATGAAATTATTAACTTCATTAGTCAAGGGACTAATGAAGTTAAGGATATCATGGATTAATGTTGCACTTGGACTTTTGTATTTTCGAACTATATGATTTTTTTCTTTAATTTTGGCATTAACAAAAATTTGATATACAACAAATTTACCCTTCCAGCCCCGTTTTATTCTTTCAATGCATCGCTCTCTAAAATTTTTTAAATACCTAAGACCTGCTCTCACCTATATTTTCCGCAGTGATCGAGTCGGTGCATCAGCGAGCGCTGTATTATTAGTACTGCAAAGCGCCTTGCCCTTAGCCTCGGTCTATTTGATGAAGCTGACCGTCGATGCGATTGCTGCAGGTGTGAGCAGCAACCCGCAGGCGGCGTTCAGTCGCGCCGCGCTGTATGTGCTGCTGCTCGGCGCAACGGCGGCGCTGCAGCAGAGCCTCGGATCGCTGGCCGGATGGCTCAACGAACGGCTGTCTCTGCGCGTGCTCGATCAACTGAGCGACCAGCTGCACGCCAAGTCCGTCGCCGTCGATTTGGGATATTACGAAAATCCCAAGTATTACGACACGCTCCACCGCGCCCAGCAGGGCGCGGTGCATAGGCCGATCAGCGCCTACACCAACCTGCTGCAGGCGCTGCAGAACGGCCTGTCGATGGCCGGCATGGTGGCGGTGCTGCTCTCTTTTCATTGGCTGATCACCCTGCTCCTAATCCTCGCCGTCATTCCCGGCGTACTTTTTCGGCTGAAATTTTCCCAGCGTCTCTATCATTGGGACCGGTCGCGCACCGCCTCGCAGCGGCATGCCTACTATTACAGCTACCTCCTGACCGGAGATGCCTTTGCCAAAGAAATTCGCCTTTTCGGCCTAGGCCCGCTGTTTATGCGCAGATTCCATCACCTGCGCCGCAAGCTCCGCGACGAAAAGC
Organism: candidate division KSB1 bacterium; assembly: GCA_034505495.1. NCBI lineage: Bacteria > Pseudomonadati > Candidatus Zhuqueibacterota bacterium. The sequence goes on from JAPDQV010000052.1 coordinate 1,243, forward strand.
TGGACTTGGCGCGACGCCGAACCGTTTTCGAAATCATTTCTCAGCTCATTACCGTCGCCACCATTTACGGCTCATTCCTCATCATGGCGTTTCGCGCGGTTCACGGGTTTATTTCCCTCGGCGACCTGATTATGTACTATCAGGCGTTCCAGCGCGCGCTTTCGTTTTTCAATAATCTGCTGAGGAGCGGCGCCTCGCTGTACGAAGACTCGCTCTATTTGTCGAATCTGTTCGAATTTCTGCAGCTGGAACCCCAGGTGATCGACCCGCCGAAACCGCGGCCGATCTTTCACCGCATCGAACGCGGCATCGAGTTCGTTGATGTCTCTTTTACCTATCCGGGCGCCGACCAAGCGGTTTTCGCCGGCTTGAGCTTTCATGTTGCCGCCGGAGAGCACATAGCCTTGGTGGGACGCAACGGCGCCGGCAAGACGACGCTCATCAAGCTGCTGTGCCGGTTATACGATCCGGATGACGGCGTCATCCGCATCGACGGCGTCGATCTGCGCGAGTTCGCGGTGCAGGATCTGCGGCGGCAAATCGCCGTAGTGTTCCAGGATTTCGCACGCTACCACATGACAATAGGCGACAACATCTGGTTCGGCGATGTGTTTCGCGATAGGAAGGCGGAGGAGCTCGAAGCCGCGGCGCAAGCGGCCGGACTGGATGAAGCGTTGCGCCGCATGCCGAAAGGTTTGGAAACGCTGCTCGGCAAGATGTTCGACGAGGGACACGAGCTGAGTCTGGGCGAGTGGCAAAAGATCGCCCTGGCGCGTGCTTTGTTACGGCAGGCACCGATCATCGTGCTCGATGAGCCGAGCAGCGCCCTCGACGCCCGTTCCGAAGCGGAGCTTTTTTATCGTTTGCGAAAATTGGCTGAAGGGCGCACCGCTTTTCTCATCAGCCACCGCTTGTCCACGGCGCGGCAAGCCGACCGCATCGTCGTTCTGGACAACGGGCGGGTTGCCGAGGAAGGCACACACGACCAGCTCATGGCGCGCGGCGGCGTCTATTCCGAGCTGTTCGAGCTGCAGGCGAGGCAGTATGGAAAAGGAGAAGGTTAAAGTCCGACTACCAAAGTCAAATGTCCAAGGTCCAAAGCTTTTCTATTATACGCGGCATCAATAGGGTTATAGCAGATAAATGCTTTCGTCTTGTTAAGAGATGTGATAAATAAAACTAATGAAGGATGGGGGATAGTTTGAAACACTCATTATTTGCTCTCTTTTGCCACTGAGGCACGGAGGACACGGAGAAATCGATATGCTTCGATATTCTGGTCGATCTTTCGAGTGATGTATTCAGATTATGACAAATTTAGACAGCTTTCAGTATTATTTCCCAAGACTGCCCTCTGTGTACTCCGTGTCTCCGTGGCTAACTATGAATCAAGCTTACCGATAATTGCATACTGTAGCAAAGGTTAGGAAAAATATTGGAGCCAGGAGGTTCTTGGCGGATTGAAATATTACTCTTTTTCCAAAACCAAATCCTTATTAAATTCGCCTGCATAAACAAACGAAAAGGACAGATGACGATGAAAGCACTGATCACCGCCGGCGGCAGAGGCACTCGACTGCGTCCCTTGACGCACACCCAGAACAAGCATCTTTTACCGATTGCCAACAAACCGATTTTGTACTATGCCTTGGAAAAAGTCGCCGAAGTCGGCATCAAGCAGGTGGGCATCATTACCAATCAGGAGGGTGAGGAGGTCAAGCGCGGCCTGGGGAGCGGCGAAAAGTGGGGCGTGGAGATCACCTACATCCCTCAGGAAGCGCCGTTAGGGTTGGCGCATGCGGTCAAGATTGCGCAGCCGTTCATCGGCGACGATCCGTTTGTGTTCTATTTGGGCGACAATATGGTGGTCGGCGGCCTGCAGCGATTTATCGACGCTTTTTATGCCGAGAAATCCAACTGCCATTTGACGCTTTCGCGCGTCAAGGATCCGGAGCGGTTCGGCGTGCCGGAGCTGCGCGGCAACCGCATTGTGGCCATCGAGGAAAAGCCGCAGCATCCCAAGAGCGAATATGCCGTCACCGGCATTTATATCTACGATTCGACCATCTTTGAGGCAGTCAACGCCATCAAGCCGAGTGCGCGCGGCGAGCTGGAGATTTCCGACGCCCATCAATATCTGCTCGACCACGGCTACTCGATCAGCTACTCCGAGATCACCGGTTGGTGGAAGGATACCGGCAAACCGGAAGACGTGCTCGAAGCCAATCGATTGATACTGGAGCACATCGAGCCGATGCACAAAGGCACGGCGGATGAAGATTCGTACGTGACCGGAAACGTGGTGATCGACGAGGGGGCGCGCATCATCAACAGCGTGGTGCGCGGGCCGGCGGTGATCGGCAAAGAAGCGGTAATCGAGAACAGCTTTATCGGGCCGTTTACCTCCATCGGTCATCGATGCCGCGTGCGCAACAGCGAGATCGAGTTCAGCATTGTGCTGGACGACTGCGAGATTCTCGACGTCGGCATCCGCATCGAGGGCAGCCTGCTCGGCACCTCGACGCGCATCGTCAGCTCGAACAGCCGGCCGCGTTCGAACCGCTTTATGGTCGGGGATCAGAGTTTGATCGAGATTCCGTGATGGGTCAAGTCGAAAGTCAAAAGTCCAAAGTCATATCGATTGACGGCAGAAAAGTTTTGCCACGGAGGCACGGAGATCACAGAGATAGGTAAGAAGGGTTAAAAACTCTATGATCTCTTTTTGTCCGTTTGAGCATCTTTGGGGTAAAGTATGCGCAATATTGAGAAAGCCTCTCCGTTCTTACAAGTTCCCCCCTTTGTAATTCTTCTCATTTTTTGAATTGAACCTTCAGCGTTCCGCCTGCTTCGGCGTCTTGGCGCGGCAGGAAGGCGCCGGCGAGCTTTTTGCCGTTCCACTTGACGGCGCGTATCTCTTTGGCGTTCGTCGCACCTTGAGAGAGGATTACCAGCGGCTGAGAGCCGCCGAGCGCCGTCGGCGTGATTTCGATGCGGTCAAAGGCGCCGGGGGCCAAGACATAGCCGTCGGCATTCGGAAGAACCCCCAGCAAAGTGCAGGCGAACAGCGCCGGGTCGGCCAGAAACGGCTTGGTTTCGACAGCCTGACGCAGCAGGGCGCTCAACTGTTCTCCGCGGTTTGGTGTACCGGCGGTTTTAGCGATGAACACCGGCAGCCTTTTATCCGCCCGCAGCGCACTGCGATAAGCCTCCGTAAGTCGCAGCCAAAGCGGTATTGGTGTCTGCTGCAGGGCAACCGGCGATTGTACGGCCAACAAATGGCTCAGGCAGACGTAAAAGAGCTCTTTCAGCTTGGGATCGTCGCTCCAGACGCGGATTTGATAGAGTTCGCTCTCCCACTGCTCGCGCGCTTTTTGTCGCGCATAGGCGAACGACCAGTAGGGCATCTCGCGGTCGAGCAGCGCCCGCACCGTTTCCCAGCTTACCGGCGAAGCCGCGATTTTCACCATGAATTCGTTGCCTTCCAGCGTTGAAAACTGAAAGAAGGCTCCGACGTCCTTGCCCTCCACCTGCCAGATCTTTTGTGACTGCCGTTTGCCGTCCTTGAATACGCCGCCGTCCATTGCCGACCACTCAAAGCGAACGACATAGTAGACTCTCTCGCCCCCATCCTGCTCGACATAACCTTCCATTTCCATGGGATTGGCGAGGCGGATCATGGCGACCCGGCCGGGAGCAGGCTGAACATAAATGAATGACTTGCCGAACTGCCAGCGAAAGACGGCGGCGCCGCATTGCGGCGAGGCGACCGCTTCGACGAAAATTCCTTCGGGAAGTTGACGCAGCTTGTAATAGGCCGGGGAGGCATTCTCCAAGTCAAACGGCGACGGCGGGTCATTCGGCAGTTTGAGCTCGCTCATCGAAGGCCGCAGCCGCAAAAGCGGCGCGTCCGCGCGCTCGGCGAGAAGAAAATCGAGGCCTTGAAAGCGGCGGTTGCCGCCCAATTTCGGGTCGTTTTCCGCTACGGTTTGAAAGGAGGGCCGCAGTGCCGTAGCGCCGTTCGGAACGCGCACCAGATGCTCCGTTACATAAGGAGTGGAATCGATAACCGCCGGCGGATTGAAAGGCGGATTTTTCTTCGATTGCGGCGTACAGGCTGCTAAAAATGCTAGACCTATGAACACCGAAACAATAAAGCGGTTGAGCTTGTTGAGTCGAAATCGCATGCTTCTTTCCATTCTTTACGGTTGTCTATAAATTTTTAACGGATTACCACCGGCATACGAATCATGACTTCGTGGCGCCGGATCGGCTTTTCGCCGTTGCGCATAAAGTTGCGCCATTCATCGCTCCATTCATCAAGCGCCGTCTGTTCGCTCAGCGGCGTCAAAAATACGGTGGAGACAAACCCGTCGATGCCGGGCGCAAGGCGGTCGATCACTGCCGGAAGCATGAAATGCGCCTTTGCGCGTAGAAAAGGGGCAGCCGTGTCTTTGAGCTGATAATTTTTGCCCTTTTCATAGGTGACCAGCGACGGCAAGCGAGAATTGCGCTGGCTGTCCGCAGCGAGCAATAGAGGTCCGTAAAAAAAGCTGACCCGGTAGGGCTCGCGCAGTTCGCGACTTTCCAGCAGATTGTTGCCTCGTTCGTCGATCAGACGAAGCGCAAAAGGCATTTCAAGGGTGACGCTGTCGTTCTTTTGCCATGTTCGGGTGATTACGATGTAACCGTCCGCTTGCTCGGCTTTTATGGGTTTGCCGTTCACTCTAATCTGCCATTCTCTTGCCCATTCGGGAATGCGCAGGCAGAGGGAAAATTGGGTCGGATTGCCAACGCCGAGCCGTAAAGAAATGTTCCCATTTTGGGGATAATTGGTTTCGAGGCGCAAATGTGAGCTTGCGCCTTTGAGTTTGAGGTCGAATTCCATGGGGGCGTAAAAGTTGATCCACACCGTATCTTCCTTCACAACGGCGGCGAAATTGGCCAAGTCGATAAACGCCCACAAGCCGTGCATGGTGCAGCACCACCAGGCTTCGGTGTACTCGGCGGCATAGCCGTTCGGCGTGCGCTCGGCGTGTCCGAACGCGCCGTTGCCGGTCTGATGAAAATCGAGCGCATTGAGCCAAGCGTTTTCGGCCTGGTCGAGGTAAACGGTGCGATGCGTGATCTGCCAAAGAAAAAGATTCAGGCGAATCCAATCGGCGACCGAGCAGCCTTCCGTGCGCAGATCGTCCGGAAAGAACTCGCAGATGCCGCCGTCGCTCGGCACGCCGTGCCGCAGGATTTTTCCCCAATAGAGGGATGTCAGCCGCTTTTCCAGTTGTCGATCGTCGGTCAGATCGCACAGCATGGCGGCGCCGACCAGGGTGTTGAGATAAGAATGCGAATGATACTGACCGAATTCGGGAAAATGAGCCAGGATCTGATGAGCGGCATCCAGTCGCTCTGTTTTTGGGGAGATCATCTGCAGCATCATCAGGCCTTCGAGGATGCTGGTCATGTGGGTCTTGATGAAATGGCGGCGATTGGAGGCTTCGTTGGTCCACTTGATCAGGGGCGAGAGATCGCTCCAAGGGTTATCGGCGTACAGCGTCCGCCACAGCGGAATATCGGCCGTAAGATAGTCGGCGAGCTTTTCCGCCGCCTGCAGCGCGCGCGGATCGCCGGACGAGCGGTAATACATGACCAATCCCGCCAGCAGACGTCCGTGACCAAAGATTTGCCTGCCCCATTCATCCCAGCCTAACTGTTTCTGGTCGAGGCCGAAATAGCCTTCCGGTTTTTGCGCCGCGAGGATGCGTTCGAACAGACTGTCGGCGCGGCTCGATCGCTTGCCGGTGAGGAGCGCATGATAGCTGAGAACCCCAAGCGTGCGTCCGGAAACGTCGCCTTCGTACTCCTCGAAGCGGCGCGTTAGCTGCGGATCGCGTCGGACGTCCTGTGCAAGCAGATCGAGATCGAACGGCGAGCCGTGCAGCCGTTTCAGCGTCAATTCGATACGGCGACCGAATTCTCCGTCGAAGCGCACGTTCCTTGGATGTTCCACTGCTGATGCCCATGCAGTTTGAAGGCATAATGCAACGCAAACGATACGGATTGATCTGCTCATCGGCTCACCTCATTGTCCTGCACTGGAAACTGACGGGCGCCGGCAGAACCCTGCGCCTTGTCGATTCGGCGGATCGAATGCCCGGCCCCGGCTTGGCGTTTTCTTTTCCTTCAAGGGGCGGCGCTGCGCTTCGATGCCGGCGACGGCGTTCAGTTCAATACTTTGATCTTTAGGTTGCGGAACCAGATGGGCGCATCAGCGTGCTTGCCTTGCAGGCCGATGTGACCCTTTGTCGGCAGTTCAGCCAGCGGTTTGCTGAGCCAGGCGGGAATTTCGCTGCCGTCGGGGTTATGCGTCGCCGAGGTCCATTGTTTCATGTTCATGTGGGTGACGGTTTCGCCGTTCAGCATGACCCAAATGAGGCTGTCCACGCAGGTGACGGTGCAGCGGTTCCATTCGCCGGGCTTTTTGACCATACTTTTGCTTGCCGCCAGGCGGCCGAAAATGGCGCCGCACTGCCAGGTGCGCGGCATGTTTCCCCATTTAGGCGAATAGTCGTCGGCAATCTGAATTTCGACCGAGTTCGGGATCCAGTCGTTGATGTCCGAGCAATAAACGATGATGCCGCTGTTGGTGCTGTCGGCGGTCATGAATTCGAGATCAAGGATAAAGTTGTCATAGACCTCTTTGGTCCAGATGTTTTCATCATAGGCGGCGGTCAGGATGCCGTTTTGAAACGTCCATACGGTATCGGCATAGACGGCGTTGGAAAGATCCGGCGTAAAGAGATCCTGCCAACTGCTGGAATCCGGATGGGTTTTGGGCGGAATTTGCTCTTTGCGGCTGCAGGCCGCCAGGGTAAGGGCGATCAACAAAACAATGGACAATTTTTGCATGACGCGTCTCCTTAAAAAGTCGTCGTACGATTGAATTAAATGTAAGAATTTTTATATGAGAATCAAAGACGGAAGAGGTAAGGAGATGTCGAATGTCAAAGGTCGAAAGTCGAAAGTCTGGTAGAGGCGGGTCTTTGACGGCTGGGAAAAAAAATTTTTGATTTAATTGCAAAACAATACGACTTGCAATTTCTCGTTAAATTTGCCATTTTAAAATAAGGAGAAGAGGGTCGATGATTTGGCCGGTTCCGCAAAGTTTTAATAAGATAATGCCTCGACGCGGTGAGCGCGGCGGATTTTGGGAAGATCGCGGCGACCGGAGACATACAGGCGTCGACCTCTACGCACCGGAGGGGAGTCCTGTTATCGCCTGCGCCGATGGTCGAGTCGTACAAATCGGGCTCTTTACCTCGCCGAAAGACATTTGCTATTGGCGCGAAACGTGGTTTTGTCTGGTCAGGCAGATGAACGGCCTTTATGTGCGCTATGCCGAAATGGGGCAAGTATGTGTCGGGGAAGGCGATTATTTAGCGGCCGGGGAACGTATCGGCAGTATCGGGCGAGTGCTCGACCTGGATAAAGTGGACGCTTCAGCGCCGTTCTATATTCGCCGGCTCAAGGCTGAGGGGTTTCCGGCAATGCTGCATCTGGAAATGCTCAAGGCGCCGCCGCAAGCTTGGCCGGACTATCGCGGCGGCAACTGGTTCGGTGAAGGGGATGCCCCTTCTTTCCTTGATCCGCAGGCGGTTTTTGACAGCACTGAGTAGATGAAGCTTTTGCCCGCTTAGGGTCGGCAAGGGGAAACAAAATAGCCGAAAGCGGGTTTTTATGATTCGGTCATGAACCTAAACGCATTGGGAGGCGTTATGAAAATTGGAACCAGATTGAGCATCGTTCTCATGGCGGTGCTGAGCGCCTGCACGACGGTACCGATCACCGGCAGAAAGCAGCTCAATCTCATCCCGCAATCCGACATGCTGTCGATGAGCTATCAACAGTACGATGCTTTCCTCAAGGAGAACAAGCTCAGCACAGATTCCCAGGCTACGGCAATGGTCAAGAGCGTCGGCAGCCGGATTCAAAAGGCGGTCGAGCAGTATTTTGCCGAGCAAAAGATGAGCAGCCATCTGCAGGGCTACAATTGGGAGTTCAATCTGGTGGAGAGCGACCAGGTCAATGCCTGGTGCATGCCGGGCGGAAAAGTAGTGGTTTACACCGGAATCCTGCCGCTGACGCAGGATGAGGCCGGTTTAGCGGTCGTTATGGGGCATGAGATTGCCCATGCCGTCGCAGAGCACGGCAACGAGCGCATGAGCCAAGCGCTGCTGCAGCAGCTCGGCGGCGTGGCGTTGACCGTGGCCATGCGCGACAAACCCGAGGAGACCCGCAATCTTTGGCTCTCTCTTTACGGCGTCGGCACGACGGTGGGTGCGATTTTGCCCTACAGCCGGCTGCATGAAAGCGAAGCGGACGAGCTGGGTTTGATTTTTATGGCCATGGCGGGTTACGATCCGAACGCCGCTATTCCGTTTTGGCAACGCATGGCGGCTCTGAAGGGAGGGCAGGCGCCGCCTGAATTCCTCAGCACCCATCCCTCGGATGAAACGCGCATCCGTAAAATCAAAGAAATTTTGCCGAAGGCAATGAAGTACTATCGGCCGCAGCAGTAAACAGTTCGGCGACGGTTCAGCCGTCGCCTTTTTATTTATAGGAGCTTGTTTCCGTCAAGCTGAACCGACTTTGGGTATCATGCGAGGGCGGGTTTCCATCGACGGCAGGTGAGGACGCTGCAACTTGAAGATCAGGACGTTTCTCGAATTTATCGGCCTATGGTCGACTCTATTATTTTCAAATCTGTCGGCGCAGGTGGTGATCAATGAGGTCTGCCCGGCAAATCTGAGCGGACCGCGCGATGAATTCGGCGAGCGCGACGACTGGATCGAGCTTTACAATGCCGGGAATCAGATGGCGGATCTTTCAGGCTGGTGGATAAGCGATAATCTCAAATCGCCGCAAAAGCATCGGCTCGTGGGTCTAATCCTTCCGCCGCAAGCCAGGCTGATTTTATGGGCAGACGGGCAACCCGAACAAGGGCCGACGCATCTTTCGTTCAAGCTTTCCCGCAGCGGCGAGCAGCTCATTCTGACGGCTGCGGACGGTATGAGCGAATTTTTTCCCTACCCAGAGCTCCCGCCTGATCAATCTTTCGGCCGTTCGCCCGACGGTGACAGCAAACTGGTTATTTTTCCGACTCCGACGCCCGGCTCTCCCAATCCGGCAGCTGACAAGATTATCAAAAAGCCGCAAATTTTTCCGAGTGGAGGCGTTTTTAACAAACCGCAATGGATCCGCCTGGCTTCCGAAGATGGGAATGTTGAACTTTTCTTTACACTCGACGGCAGCCTGCCCGATCCGATTGGCAACTCGAATGCGGTTCGGCGGTACACGGAACCGTTCTTACTCGACAGCTCAGCCGTAATTCGGGTACGCGCTTTTCGCGACGGCAGTCCGCCGAGTGAAACCGCCTCTGCAGTTCTTCTCATACGGCCGCCGCATCGTCTGCCGATTCTGTTGCTGCAGGCTGATCCTGCCGATCTTTTCGATGAGCGTTACGGCATTTATGCGCACGGCGACAGCAGCGGCAGCCGCTGGGAACGTCCGGCTGTAGTACATTTTTTTGTCGACGGCCGGCGAGAGTTTTCTGTCCAAGCCGGTTTGCGCATCCAGGGCAACACCGGCAGACAGATGCCCAAAAAGTCCTTTCGCCTGCATTTTCGTAACCGTTTCGGCGCCGAGCGTCTCTCTTTTCCTCTCTTCGCAAACGCCGCCGAATCCTTTACGAGTCTGGTTCTGCGCGCCGGTTATGATGATGATCTGCAGAAGGAAACCGGCACGCTGCTGCGCGATCCAATCGTCAATGAGCTCTACCGCCGTCTCGGTTTGCCGACCTCCCATGGCCTCTTTTGCGTTCTCTATCTCAACCATCAGTTTTGGGGCATTTATGAACTGCGTGAGGACATTCAGACGGACTTTGTTCGGGCTTATTTCGGCATAAGCGATCCGGACATCATTCGCCTGCGCTGGGGCTACAATAACTGGGAGGTGGATGCGGGCGATGCTGTGGAGTGGCAAAACCTGCTTGACTTTTTTCGCAGCGGCAGCTTTGAAGAGGACCATGCTTTTGCCGAATTGGCGCGTCGCATCGATGTTGAGGCGATGACGCTTCTGCAGGCGCTTGTCCATGCAACGCAGTACCGCAGCTGGACCTACGGCGCTTTCTTTTTCCGCGATCGGCGAACCGACGGACCGTGGCGGTTCACCATTTGGGACATGGATCGCTCACTGAGTTCTCTTGCCTGGAACGGCTTTTCCTACTATGCTCAGCCGACGGGCGAATACTGGATTCATTTTATCGTGCAAAAGATGCTCGAAAATGAAACCTATCGCCGGCGTTTTCTCAATCGCCTGGCGGATTTGCTCAACAGCCGCTTCCATCCTCGGCAAACCCAAGCTGTGCTCGATTCCCTTGCGGCGGCAATTGAACCTGAAATTCCATTCGAGCAAAAGCGTTGGATTCCGGGCGAGGATCGCTGGCGTGAAAATGTGGAACGATTGCGCAGCTTTCTCGAAGTGCGGCCGGATACGGTGCTGCAACAGGCGGCGCGATTCTTTCGCATCCGTCCGGCAGTCACGATTCATATCGACGTCGACTCGAGTCGGGGCAGGGTCCGTCTCAACACTCTGCTGATCGACGGTCAATTCAGCGGCCGTTACTTTCCTGATGTCCCCATCGAATTGACCGCTTTGCCGAACGACAGCTTTGCTTTTGTCGGCTGGAGCGATCCTTCCCTGCCGGAATCGGCTTCGATCGCGCTTACGCCGACTGAGAACATGAAACTTTCGCCGGTGTTTAAACGCCGCAATGGATTTGATACCGGCGACATGCTGAAATCATTGACCTTTTCTCTCGCGCCCAACGTCCCCAATCCGTTCAATCGATCGACAAACGTGAGTTTTACACTTCCCGCAGCCGGTCGCGTTCGCTTGGCGCTGTTCGATCTTCAAGGCCGCCTTACGGCCGTTTTACTCGAAAGCGATCTGCCTGCCGGCGCGCACGAATTTACTTGGGAGGCTGAATCGCAGGCTGCCGGCGTATATCTGCTTTGTTTAGAAAGCGGCGGTGAGCGCCGAGTGCGCAAAATTACGTTGCTTAAATGATCTGAGGCGTTTAGATTTCATCGTCCTGCACATTCTCGACGAAACGGAAGATTATTTGTAATTCGAAGAGGAGGAACCTGCTTGAATCCGCTCTTTCGCGCCATGGCGCGAAAAATCATGGCGCCGCGCAAAGGCTATCCGACTGATCTGACTCCCAAAAGCGAGGTGGAACACCTGATTCGCTCTCTTTGGCCGCTGCGCGGCGGTAAAGAGCTGATTCGGCTTGGACCAAGCGGCGACGGCGGCTATCTGGTCCCCGACGATCTGGAAGGCATCGTCGCCTGCTATTCACCGGGTGTGAGCACGGTTTCCGGCTTTGAATGGGAGTGCGCCGAACGAGGAATGCAGGTTTTTCTTGCCGATGCCTCGGTCGACAAGCCGGCTGTCGATCATCCGCGGTTCCATTTTACGAAAAAATTCATCGGCGCCTTCGATGAGGGCGAGTTCACGACGCTGAGCCGCTGGGTCGATGCCGCCGCTCTGCCGCCGCAGACCGACTTTCTGCTGCAGATGGACATCGAAGGATACGAGTACGAAACCCTCCTTTCGACGCCGATCGACCTGATGCAGCGTTTCCGCATTATCGTGATTGAATTTCACTGGCTGGACCAGTTGTGGAACCGACCGTTCTTTCGCATTGCCTCGCGGGCGGTACATAAGCTGCTGTTGACTCATGCCTGCGTGCACATTCATCCCAACAACTGTCGGCCGACTCTATCGCACCTCGGCTTAGAAATTCCCGAGTACGCCGAATTTACGTTTTATCGACGCGACCGTATTACCGACACCGGCTTTGCGAATCGCTTTCCTCATCCGCTCGATTGCGACAATACCGATGATCTGCCGGTTCCGCTTCCCAAGTGTTGGTACGGATCTGCGGAAACGCGTGAAAATTAGTTTAGCCGGTTTTAGCCACGGAGGCACAGAGGGCACGGAGGATAGGTCTGAGGAATAAAGTTTTTCGGTTTTTCACAGGCTATTCTACCGGAATTAAAGAGCAAAAAGTTTTCTCTGTGTTCTCCGTGTCTCCGTGGCTAAATTTGACCTGTAAATGTGCATCTGGAATTTTTTTGCCATGGGGGCACTGAGGACACGGAGAATGAATTTTAATAGGCTGGTAAGTTAATTTTTTCCGTGCTCTCCGTGGCACAACATTCTATGGAGGAAAAGGTATGCGGGCTGTTCATTTGATGCGCCATCGATTTAACGTTTCCTTTTTACTCGCCGCCTTGGCGCTCGGCGTCCTCCCGTGTTACGGCGAAAGCAATCCGATAGCCAAACTGACGCTGGCGGCCGAGCATGATCTCTACGAAGCGCCGATTTCTATCGACTTGAGCGATTTAGCCGGTATTCCGTTCGATGAATTGCGGCTTTATGAGCTCACCAAAGGAAGGCGACGGCCGGTCCCTTGTCAGCTCGATCCGGCTTTTACGCCGCGCCTTTGGTGGGTAGCGGACGGACTGACCAAAAAGGGAAGCAGGCGCGTTTATGAGTTGGTCGCCGAAAAAGCGACTCCTTTTCGGCAGCTGACTTGTCTGGCAGACAGCGGGCGGATTCTGCTGAAGGACGGCGAGCAGCCTATGCTGGCCTATCAAGCCGCAGTGGTGCCGGCGCCGGAAGGCGAGAGTCCTCTGTTCGCCCGCAGCGGCTTTATTCATCCCCTATGGGCGCCCGGCGGACAGGTGCTGACCCGCATCCAGCCGCCCGATCACTATCATCATTACGGTATCTGGAACCCGTGGACGAAAACCCGTTTTCAGGGGCGCGAGGTCGACTTTTGGAACATCGGCGGCGGCCAGGGCACGGTGCGTTTTGCCGGCGTATTGTCGACGGTAAGCGGCCCAGTCTTTGCTGGATTCAAGGTGCGGCAGGAGCATGTGGATTTTACCGGCGGTCGAGAGGTTGTTGCGTTGAACGAAGTGTGGGAGGTGCGCGCCTGGGCAACCGGCGAACCGCAACGGCTGCGAATATGCGACCTGCATACGACGCTCTCCTGCGCCTCCGACAGCGCGCTGATTTTAGAAGCCTACCGTTACGGCGGCGGCATCGGTTTTCGCGCGCTGGAATTATGGAACAAGGACAACTGTTCGGTCTTGACTTCCGAGGGCTTGACCCGAAGCGATGCGGACGGCAGCCGTGCCCGCTGGTGCCGTCTGGAAGGCGACGACGGAGCCGGCGGTCGTATGGGCATTCTCTTTCTCAGCTTTCCGGCCAATCGAGAACATCCCGAGCCCATGCGCGTTTGGCCGTTGGATGCCAACAACGGTCGCGGCGATCTGTTCTTCGAATTTTGTCCCATACGCCATCGCGAATGGGTGCTGGAACCCGGCCGCGAGTATGCCCTGCACTATCGCCTGGTGGTCTTTCAAGGGAGCTTGTCTCCAGAAGAATGCGAACGCTTTTGGCAGAGCTTTGCGCATCCGCCGCGAGTCAAGATCGAGCGTTTGAGCAAAGCAGCTAAAACCGGGCGTTAGTTCCGTCGACAAAGCTATCGAAAGAGGACATGATGGGCAAAACGATCATCTCGATGATTCTACTCTGTACCTCCCTATTGACGGCCAAAGAGCGGCCGAATGTTTTGATCTTTACGCGCAACGGCGAGGGATATGTTCATGACAATATTGCCGCGAGCGTCGAGGCTCTGCAGGGCATTTGCAAAAAGCGCGGCTTTACGGCAACCGTCAGCGACGATCCGCAGGTGTTTACCGAGGAAAATTTGCGCCGTTTCAAAGCCGTGATTTTCAGCAATACCAACAATGAGGTGTTCGACACCGACGCGCAGCGTTTGGCATTTATGCGTTACATTCAGGCGGGCGGCGGTTTTATGGGAATTCACTCCGCCTGCGCCACGGAAAGGCGTTGGCCGTGGTTTTGGGCTATGGTCGGCGGCGCGTTCGTGCGCCATCCGGAGCTGCAAAAATTCTCCATTGTGGTAGTCGATTCGATGCATCCGGCGACGAAATTTCTGCCCAAAGTTTGGCCCTGGGAAGACGAGTGCTATTTGATCGACCACCTCAATCCCGATATCCGCATCCTGCTGGCCGTTGATTTGCGCACGGTTCGCGATGACCAGTTGGAAAAGTTTCCCGGCAAAGTGTTTGGAGATTACTATCCCTTGGCGTGGTACCATGAATACGACGGCGGCAGGCAATTCTACACCGCCTTGGGACACAAAATCGAGCATTACCGCGACCCGCTTTTTCTGCGGCATTTGGAAGGCGGGCTTTTGTGGGTTGTTCAGGGACGCAGGATCGATTTTCGCAAAGCCACGGCGGCTAACGTCGAACTATTGGAGAAACCGTACGGTTTGCAATAGCTGCAAATACGATGGTGAAATATGAAAAAAGCGAGTTTAGCTAGTCTATCCATATAGAATTAGGAGAGGCCAATTATGAAGATTTCGCGACGCAACTTTCTCAAGAGCGCGGCGGCTGCCGCGGCGTTCAGCGTGCCGACGATCGTACCCTCTACGGTTTTCGGTGCCAAGGCGCCGAGCAATCGCCTTTTGATCGGTCAGATCGGCTGCGGCCGCATTGCCCGCGACCACGATCTGCCGGAGACGATGGCGGACGAGCGGGCGCTGGTGGTTGCCCTGTGCGACGTCGATTCGAAGCGTCTGCGCGAGGGCAAAACGTTTGTCGAAGAGTGGTACGCCAAGCACAATCGGCCGATTCCGCCGATCAAGCTGTACGGCAATTATCGTGAGCTGTTGGCGGATCCTGAGATCGACGCCGTGGTCATCAGCACGCCGGATCATTGGCATGCGCAACCGGCGATCGAGGCGGCTTTAGCGGGCAAGGATATCTATCTGCAGAAACCCTCCGCTCTGACCGTGCGCGAAAGTCGACAGTTGAGCGACGTCATTCATCGCACCGGACGTGTCTTCCAGATGGGCTCGCAGCAGCGTTCCATGCCGCAGTTCCGCATCGCCTGTGAGTTGGTGCGCAACGGCCGCGTCGGCAACCTCAAGCGAATCGTCATCGGCCTGCCGGTCGATCCCTCAGGTGACGAGGAGCCGGAAATGCCCATTCCGCCGAATCTCAACTATGAAATGTGGCTCGGCTCCACGCCTTACGTTTATTACACCGAAAAGCGCGTGCATCCGCAGAACGACTATTCGCGTCCCGGCTGGCTGCGCTGCGAGCAGTTCGGTGCCGGCATGATTACCGGTTGGGGATCGCATCATTTGGACATCGCCAACTGGGCCATGGGTACCGAGTACACCAATTTCGTCGAAGTGGAAGCCGAAGCGCAGTTCCCGACCAAAGGGTTGTGGGATGTGCATGGTCCCTTTACCGTGCATGCCAAGTTTGCCGACGGCGTCGAGATGATCGTCTCGGATTCCTTCCCCAACGGCGTGCGCTTCGAAGGCGACGAAGGCTGGATTTTCGTGACGCGCGGCAACTATGCGGTGACTGCCAGCGATCCGGTGTCGCAGAAGAACAGCGAAGCGCTTTCGGCAAGCGATCCTAAATTGCTGTCGCCTTTGCCCAAAGACGCGGTGCGGCTGCACGTCAGCAATCAGCACCACATCGATTGGATCAACGCTGTTTTCACGCGAACGCAGCCGGTGGCGCCGGTCG
>JAPDQV010000053.1 GCA_034505495.1 candidate division KSB1 bacterium
TCAAAAAGTAATGGATTGGAAAAATATTTTATACTTTAACGTACATTTCAGAGGATGTAATGAAATAAAGAGACCGTTAAGCATGTTAAGAAGTTTTAGATTCTCCCCAGTACAAACTAACAGCATAAATGAAAAACAAGAAAGGGAAAAATTATGGCCAAATTTGAACTGACCAAGACTCCCAAAGGCGAATTTCGCTTTGTGCTGAAAGCCTCGAACGGACAGGTCATTTTGACGAGCGAAACTTACAAAGACAAAGCAGGCGCCAAAAACGGCATCGAGTCGGTCAAAAAGAACGCCATTGAAGACGGCCGTTACGAGCGTAAAACCGCCAAAGACGGTTCCCCTTACTTCGTACTCAAAGCGGCAAACGGCCAAATCATCGGCCAGAGCGAGATGTACTCATCGCCGGCCTCCATGGAAAACGGCATCGAGTCGGTCAAAAAGAACGCTCCGTCCGCAGAGATCGTCGATCTGACGGAATAAGGATCGGCGCAAAAGTAACAGCCTTCTAAAGAAAGCACCAAAAGGTGCTTTCTTTATTTAAGGCCCGTAATGTTGCCGCATCTCTCACTTTTCCGTTGATAGAAAAGTGAAAAAATGCTAAATTTTATTTGTTTGCGCCCATAGCTCAGTTGGATAGAGCAACGGACTTCTAATCCGTAGGTCGTAGGTTCGAATCCTACTGGGCGTGCGCGATACTAAATTGATGCTTGCCGGCGGAACATCCGACCGGCATTTTTGTTTACTGCTGTCCGCTAAATTGACCGCCTTCATTTTTTGACTACCCGAACAGGCGATTGACGCGGCGACCGCCGAGCATCCTTTGAGCAAAGCGCGGCTCTCAGCAACCAGAGATATGGACGGTTCGGCAGGCGGTATCTCGACCGAACGATCAGATTTACCCGAACATTTTTAAAATTTTCGTAATTTTATTGCAAATATCTGTTGCAGTCTCGGATTATCTTTTGTATATTGTTTCTGCAGTTCATGGTACCCCTTTTCGGATCCTGTCTTTAGCGATTCATTTTATCAAGGGTTAAGGGACGCCTTTCTGAAAAAGCTCACCGTTTCTTGGATAAAAAAATTGTTTCGCTGGAAACAGGGCGAAAAAGCGAGAGTACCTCATCGTTACCAATCGTTAAGGACAGGTTCAATGGAAACAGGAACAGTCAAGTGGTTCAACGCCCAAAAAGGGTACGGCTTTATCACGCGCGAAAACGGCGAAGACGTCTTTGTGCACTATAAAGCCATCGAGGGCGAAGGCTACCGCACTTTGAACGACGGGGATCAGGTCCGGTTTGAAATCGGCACCAGCCCCAAGGGACAACAGGCCATCAAAGTGACCAAACTGTAAACACGCAAAAGCCCGCTCTTGAGCGGGCTTTTTTATTGCTAACTCTATATTCTTCAAAGCATCATCCGCTTTACCCTTCTTATAACCGAACCACCTATTCTTTGATTTTTTCGGATTTTTTTGTATACTTTTGCATGCAGAACAAAAAGTTGGAATCCGCAAACGGCTCTTTGAAACATCATTATCCGACAATTCGCCAGACTTGGGGAATTACGGCTTTATTGATTCTCATCGCCTTGCTTTTTGCCGGCTTGTTCATCCTCTTGGCATCCTTACGTCTCTTTTCCTTTTTGCTTCAGAATGCTTGGACAATGCCGATCCTCTACTCCCTGCAATTTTCGCTCATTTTGTTTATTACTCTTCGTTGGAAAAAACGGAGGGAGCCGAATTTTACCTTTTCATGGAGAGGTATTTCTTCCAAAGAAGCTGTTTTGATTGCCGCAGCCACCGCAGGCCTTTACTTTTTGGTCGATCCTCTCACCGAGATCATCCCCATGCCGGAATTGTTCAAAAGAATTCTCATCGAGCTTTTGGGCCGACGGGATGCGGCGACGTTTTTCATGCTTGCGATTGCAGCGCCGTTCTTTGAAGAGCTGCTTTTTCGCGGCATCATTCTCGACGGCTTTATGAAAAATTATTCTACTGCCCGCGCCGTCTTTTGGTCGGCTTTCTTTTTCGGCTTTGGCCATTTGAATCCCTGGCAATTCATCGGCGCAGCCCTACTGGGGGCGTTTATGGGCTGGATTTATGCAAATACCCGTTCCCTCCCCGCCACCATGTTCATTCATGCGTTGACGAACGGCGGAAGCTTTTTTCTGTCCATTCTCTTTATTCCCAATCCGCATCAACTCGTTTCAACGCGGGAATTGTTCGGAAGCCTACGCTCCTACATCGCTTTTCTAATGCTGTGCTTCGCCGTTACCGTCGTCTCGATCTATCTGCTGCATACATTTTGGAGCCATCGGGGTAACAGCACCGCATCCACGGAATTGCATTGCTAAGCGGTTCTCTCTGCTAAATTATCGTTAATGAGTCGTTGAGCCGATTTATGTCTACGCCGTATCATGCAAAATATTTTGCCCATCAGCTGGCGCCGCATCATGCGGGTGACGGCGTTCGCCAGCTGACGCAGTCGTTGTTCGACGCCTGCATTGATCTGAATCCACATCAAATCGAGGCTGCCCTGTTTGCCGTGCAATCTCCGCTTTCCCAAGGGGCGCTGCTGGCGGATGAGGTCGGACTGGGTAAAACTATCGAGGCTGGGTTGTTGTTGTGCCAATATTGGGCGGAAAGACGCCGCAAGCTGCTGATCATCTGTCCGGCTTCGCTGCGCAAACAGTGGAGTCTCGAGCTGACCGAAAAATTTCATCTGCCCAACTGCGTCCTGGACAACCGCAGTTTCCATGCCGCCGTGACCTCGGGACGCGGCAATCCGCTCGATCAGGAGCAGGTCTTGATCGTTTCCATCCATTTTGCCGGCACTTACAGCGCGCGTTTAAGGACGATAGAGTGGGATTTGGTGGTCATTGATGAAGCGCACAAGCTTCGCAATGTCTACAAAAAGAACAACAAGCTGGCGCAGAACATCAAATGGGCGCTGGAAGGCCGCAAAAAGATTCTGTTGACCGCCACTCCGCTGCAGAATTCCTTAATGGAACTCTATGGACTTGCCGCCTTTATCGACGAGCACCTTTTCGGCGACGCGGAATCCTTTCGGCAGAATTATGTTCATCAGGAAGACAAGCGCGAAGACCTGCGCCGACGATTGGCCTCTTTTTGTCGGCGAACGCTGCGCAATCAGGTTACCGAGTATATCCAATACACCGAGCGGCGTTCATTGACGATCGGATATGAGCCTTCGGACGAAGAGCAGCTTTTGTACGAACGGGTATCCGAGTTCATCGATCGCGATCCCTCCTATTCCATTCCGCGCGGTCAACGCCACTTGATGACCCTCATTCTGCGCAAAATCTTGGCCTCGTCACGGTACGCAGTGATGGAGACGCTTAAAAGCATGAAACATCGTTTGGAAGCGTTGCAGGCCGATCAACCGGTTGAATCACCGCTGCAGCAGTTCCTTTTCGATGACGCCATCGAAGAAGAGTATTTGGAAGAAGAAGAGCTGAGCGAAAACGGCGAGCAGACAGTAGATCCTGAAAAACTGACCGAGGAGATTCGTGAACTCGAAGCAATTATTGCGGCAGCGCAGCAGATTCGAAGCGACGCCAAAGCGGAGGCGTTGCTCAAAGCGCTGCGCATCGGCTTTGCCGAGCTGGAAAAGATGGGCGCTGCCCGTAAAGCCATTATCTTTACAGAGTCACGGCGTACGCAGCATTACCTTGCAGAAAGGTTGCGCGCTGAAGGCTATGCTGATAAGATTGTGCTCTTTAACGGCAGCAACGACGACGCCGAATCGCGAGAAATATACGAACGCTGGGTACAGCGCAATGCGGCAAGCGGTCGAGTCAGCGGTCAACGCGGCGTGGACATGCGCACGGCTCTGGTGGAAGAGTTTCGCGACCATGCCGAAATCATGATCGCAACCGAGGCGGCGGCGGAAGGCATTAATCTGCAGTTTTGCTCGCTCCTCATCAATTACGATTTGCCGTGGAATCCGCAACGCATTGAGCAGCGCATTGGCCGCTGCCATCGTTACGGCCAAAAATTCGATGTTGTGGTGATTAACTTTCTCAACAAGCGCAACGAAACCGACTGCCGCGTCTATGAGCTGCTCGACGAAAAGCTGCATCTTTTCAACGGCGTATTCGGCGCTTCGGATGAAATCCTTGGCGTGTTGGATTCCGACATTGATTTCGAACAACGCATTTTGGCCATCTATCAGCAGTGCCGCAGACGCGAGGAAATCGAAGCGGCGTTTGCCGAGCTGCGGGCGGAAATGGAAAGCGCGATTGCCGAACGCATGAGCGACGCCAAACGCCTTTTGCTGGAACATTTCGACTATGACGTCCACAACCGCATCAAGGTGAACCTCGAAGAAACCCGCGAGCACCTGGATATGGTCAGCAAAAGATTCTGGCAACTGAGTAAACAGGTGCTGGGAGATATAGCAGATTTTGACGACCAGGCCATGCGGTTTACGCTGAAACGTTCTCCCTTGCCGCAGGTCAAAACCGGTGTGTATCAATTGGTTTCCAAAAACCGGCCGCCGATCGGCGACGATTTTCTCTACCGGTTAGCCCATCCGCTTGGCGAATACGCGCTGGCCGCGGCCAAACAGATCGTCTGCCGCTCTGCGCATCTGCAATTCGACTATAATTCATTGGCGCGAAAAATTACGCCTTTGGAAAAACTGAGAGGACGCAGCGGCTGGATGCGCATCAGCCGTCTGGTGATCGAATCGATCGATACCGAAGAGCATCTGGTCGTCGTCGGATTCACCGACAAGGGCAAGGTCATCGATGCCGAAACGCTGGATCAATTTTTCCATCTGCAGGCAACAATTTTGGGGGCTGAAGAGCCGTCGGCCAAAATCAGCCGAACGCTCGAGGGGCTGACCGAAGCTTCCGCCGCAACGTTCCTGAGAAGCTCGGCCGAAAAGAACAACCGTTACTTTATCGATGAGATCGAAAAGCTCGACCGCTGGTCGGACGACGTGCTCATCGTCATCGAAAAGGAGCTCGAGGAGGTGCGCCGACAAATACGCCGACTCTCATTGGAAGCGCGGTTGGTCAAAGAGCCGATTCAGCAGCATCAAATGCAGCTGCAGCTGAAGGAGCTGGAGGTCGAAAAAGGCAGGCTGCGGCGTGAGCTGTTCGAGCGCGAGGATGAGCTCCTGCTCAAGCGCGACGCCATCATCGACAGCGTCGAGAAGCGTCTGCATCGCCGCCACTATCTCGAAGAGCTGTTTACGATTCGTTGGACGCTTGTGTAATGCTTCAAGCTATTGCCGACCGGAGCGCCGAAAGCGGGCCACGAAACCGCCGGAAGGCGCCAAATCTATCCTTAGAGTCTCGTTTGAGGTGACGATGCGCTGTTCCTGCCGGTAATCCGAGGCGTAGCGGTCGGCGTTGATGCCGTCGGCCCAAATTTCCGCTTGCCATAAGCCGTTATCCAAAAAACTCAGCGGCACTTCGAACCTGCGCGGATTTCGGTCGCTGATCGCCGCCAAGTGCCATTCGGTTCCCCTTCGTCGCGCCAACAGCACATATTCCCCGACCGCACCGTCGATCGCCTTGGTTTCATCCCAAATAGTCGGAATATCGACCAAAAACTGCGTAAAGTCCGGTTCCCGCAAATAATCGGAGGGATTGCCGGCCTGGTATTGCAGAGGGCTCTCGAAAATGACGTACAATGCCAATTCGTGGATGCGCGTCCCTTGGCTCATCGGTCGGCTGAAAAAAGGATGGAACTCGTGCGGATGGACGTTGAGCATGGAGCCGCCCTCGAAATCCAAGGGACCGGCGGTCATACGGATGAACGGCAGGCAGGCGATGTGCTCTGGCGTGACGCGGTCGCTCCATTTGTTGTACTCGTGTCCCAGCACTGCCTCGCGGGTGATGACGTTGGGGAATTCACGCCGCAAACCGGTCGGCTTGTAGGCGCCGTGAAAAAGCACCATCAGCTGATGTCTTGCCGTCGCTTCGGCGATGCGGCGGTAAAAGCGTACCATCTGCTGATCGTCGCGGTCCATGAAATCGACCATAATGCCTTTGATGCCCCATCGCTGAAAGCGAGGTAAAATCTCTTCGAGCTGCCGATCAAGGGTCAGCGCAAGGGTCCACAAAAATAAACCAACTCCCTTTTCTTTTGCATAGCGAAGGACCCCTTCAAAATCCACCTTCGGATTGATCTGAAATAGATCGTCATTGTTCGACCAGCCAGCATCCAACATGACGTAGGGAATGCGGAATCGAGCGGCAAAATCTATATAGAATTTATATGTCTCGGTATTCAAACCGGCCCGAAACGGTACGCCGTACAAATTGGTGTCAATGGTCCAATCGTCCGTGCATTTGCCGGGGCGAATCCAGTCGGTTTCCGGCAGTCTGCATGCCGGTGCGAGGCAATAGACGAGCGTGTTCTCCAGCAGATCTGCCTCCCGTCCGGCAAGCAACATCACCCGCCACGGAAAGGCACGTGCGCCGGTTGTCTCGGCCAAATAGTCGGCGCGGCGCACGACCACTTTTTGCTTGAATTCGTCGCCTGCGATTCTTTCCTCAAGGGGATAGGCCGGAAAGACTCCGGACAATCCCGATCCCATGCTGCGGCCGCAAAGATAGAGACCGGGATAATCGTCCAAATCGGCCTCGGTAATCACCATGCTTCGGCCGTCGGTAAACTTGATCAATAGGGGCAAATAACCGATCTGATCAGTGGTAAGCGAGCGAAGGGGCAGAATCGTATAGTTTTCTTCATAGCTGGTGTGAAAGAGATCGACGCCTTCCCGCGGCGAGAGGAGAGGAATGTAGGCGGTCGCCTCGGCATCGGCGATCGGCAGATCGACCAACTCGCCTTCGACAATGACCGGCTTTTGCAGGTCCGTTATCCAGCGATAGGCAAAGCCGTTGTCATAGGCGCGAAAAACGACCCGATAGCCGCCGATGAAAGACAAGGTCATTTCGTTGCCGAAATGACGGATTCGGGAAAATTTTTCAGGTACGGTCGGAACGATGATCTCATCAATAGTGCGGCGTTTGACGCTGCGCAGCCGCGGCCGCTCGCCGAAACTTGACATGCCGCGAAAGGTAAGCGCCACGGGTGCATCGACGATCAGCGGCTTACCGTGCATGGAGAGCGTGTAGGAGAGGCGATCGCCGAGGCGAACCGTCACTTGTACCGCCTTTTGCGGCGATTCCAGCGTCAGAGCAAAAGTACAGAAGGGCAGAATGAGGCAAAGAATGAGTGTCTTTTTCATAAACTTTCGGCGCCTTTCCGATTTGACAACTGCGCCGAAAATAGTCATTTTCGTCGAGTCAATCAAACGGAAAAAGCGCCGAAAGCCGTTTTTAGTCTATTTCATTTGAATGAAAAGTAAACGCCGGCCTCCGCACCGAGGAACAGCTTTTGAAATCGGCCCGAGTTGCAGTCGCAACTCTTTTCATAAAGCGGCGATTCGATCAGATCCGCGGCTTCGCTGCGATTCGTGACCATGTAGTTAAGGGTCGGTGCAGCATAGAGGCCGATTCTCCGCGTGAGCGAAACATCGAAAAGAGCTTTAATGGAATGAATGTTTACACCTCTATTTTCGAGGTCGTTTTCGTCTTCCAAACGATCAATATAGAAAGCGCTTCCTGCTTCGAGATGAAGTACGAGTTTCGACATCAACGGCTGCGAGAAACCGAGCGCTGCGTTGACATGGTATTTGAGAGGCTCTTTCTGCTCATTATATCCGGCACCCACGACTCCGTATGTTTTGTTGCCTGATTTGAAGCTAAGGTTGGTGGTACCCACGTCGTTTGCAGAAAGTACGAGTTTCATTCGGCCGTTTTCGATGATGTTGACGGGAGCGATCGGATAGTCGCACTCTTGAGCGATGTTCAGGAATCCCGCCATCATGACGCCGTCGACTTTATCGGCAATGTTCATGAACCCGGCGCTCTGCATGCCCTTAACCTTTCCGGCGATGTTCATGAATCCGGCATACTGCAGCCCCTCGACGCTTTCAGCGATGTTCATAAAGCCGACGTATTGCATTCCCTGCACTGTATCAGAGATGTTCATAAAGCCTGCAAACTGCAGCCCTTGCATCGAGCGGTTGATGTTCATAAACCCTGCGCCCTGGAATCCGAGCACGGACGAGTTGACAATGTTCATAAAGCCGGCAATCTGGGCCTGCTCGACGTCGCCGGTAATGTTCATGAATCCGGCTATTTGTGCGCCGCGGACTCGGCCGGTGATGTTCATAAAACCGGCTCCCTGGAAGCCATGAACGTCACCCTCTACAAGATTGATCAAACCCGAGGCTTGGTAACCGGCGACGTTGCCGAAGGTGTTATTACCGATTCCGTTTGCCTCAAATCCGGCGACTCCGGCCGATACCCCCCACAGCAGATTGGCCGAAAAGTGGTTGACGATGCCCGCTGCATCCCGGCCGTTCAGGCTCAGCGAAGGCACGATGCCCAACTGAAACGCCTTTTCTTTATGTTCTTCTTGGGCAATTGCCGGCACTAAAAAGCCCAAACAGGCAAGCAAAAAGATGGTCTTGTACTTCATACGCCCTCCTAAATTTGGTTTTGCAACTGCTTAAACCGCCTATATGCGCCATAGGTAGGATGCCTTGAGAAAAAAGCTGCGTGTGAATTCGCGCAAATGGCCGTTGCTTTCAACCCATTCTTCGTCGATCAACTTCTTTTGCTCGTAAAGCGAACCATATCCTGCATGCAACACGGTTCCAGGAATGAAAGTAAAGGAAGCTAAAAAGTCGGTCAACAGCTTTTTATCGTAATCCTGCCAACGGAGTATAGCACGTAGGAAAAAGTATTTGTTGAATTGATAGGTGGTGCGAATGTTAAAAATGTCCACATCATACACAATCGGTCCTGCGGCAGTCTTGCGAAAGGTTTCATGATAAAAATCGGCACTTTGCGTCAATTTGGCACTGGGCTGCCAGGTCACTTGTAAGTAAGCTGAGGAAAAATTGCCGAGATAGGGATCAACTTTATCATAATAGACGGATTTGCCGAATCCGGCGTTGGCGAATAGGCTGAGCCAATTGACGGCTTGGACTCTACCCATAATACGTCCGCTGCGACGGTGAAAGGTTTTGCTCTGCCAAAACTCATCCATATACCGGTAATCCAATCGCAGCATGCCCTGTCTGGTCCAAAAGCTGCGGAGAGAGAAAACTACAAGTCGGTCATCCCTCTGCGTTTTTAGGTCATGCAGCAGATAGGCAAAAATGAACGGATTGACTCGTTTTAAAACAGGATATTTTGCGGCATCGGGATAAAAATTCGGCCCCACATAGAGTGAAAATCGCTCGAATCCGGTCCTCTGATAGAAAGCAGTCTCCATATGAAAGTGGGGATCATATCGTTCCAATGCGCTCCATAAACCCAACTTTTTGGTGCCGTACAGATAATTGATCAGAACAGCATTGCCGCTTTCCTTCCGCTCGCTTAATGACTCGGAGGCGAGCAGAGAACCTGAAAAGTTATGTCGGTCTCGGCAGCGATAGATCATATCCATTCCCGTGACGCGATTGTAACGGTTTCCCCATTCGCGACCCGAATAAAGTGCACCGATATAGTTGTCTCCTCCCAATCCGTATTTCCAACGGGCGACCGTAAAGTAGGCGTTTTTTGCGCCGATAACGGCTTTGTCTTCATTCTGCTCGATGTGTTTGGCAGAAGCGTCTTCCGCAACGAGCAGGCCGAAAGAAGAGCGACCGCGCGAACCGGTCAGACGACCTCCCCAATTCGGATCGACGATGCGCCGCGTGTGCACGGCAGACGTCATGTTGTTGTCCTCACCGGTAGCGGCAATATTAAAAAGACCGCCTGCTTCCATGAAAAAAGGACGCTTCTCCTCATAAAATATCGGGTAGCGCTGGTTTACTTCGACCTGGTAGGCATCGCTTTCTACCTGGCTAAAATCGGGATTGAAAGTCGCCTCAAGCGTGATCGAAGAAGTCAAACTGTATTTAGCGCTTAACCCAAAATCTTTATGCGCTTCGGCAGCGGCAATAGACTTACAGGTCGCGCGTTCCGCCCTTGAACTGTAAGTAAAGCTCGGCAATAGTTCGACCTGCGGCGGAGAGTGCAGGCCTTCATAGACCAACTCGATGCCGGCCGCCAACGGTGACTGACCCGGTTGCAGGCCGGGATAAACGGCAGTCTGCCCGAACCGACTGAGGTAACGCACAAAGATGACGTTCATTAAACTATGGTCGCCGTCCGTATAGCGAATGCTTCGCAACGGTACCGCCATTTCGACCGTGTAACCTTCATCGGTGACATTCCCTGCACTATACCAAACCCAATCCGGCGCCGTGTCGCCGTTGTCGCCGTTATGCAGCTGATCGCCTTGAATGCCGTCGGGATTGACGACCAACAGGTAGGCACTTTGCCGATTCCCCAGAGCGTCCAAAAAAACGCCGACCCAATCATCGGCAAACATACGGTCACGTTGGACAATTGAGGTTTTGATCTTTGCCGGTTCTTCGTCAAGGCAACGGAAAGCGAAGTAAAGGTTTTGGTCATCGTAGGCAAGGCAAATGACTGTTTTTTGTCGAAGAGTATCGCCGAAAGTCGGCTCAATAATTAGAAAATTGGGAGTTATAACTGACTGCCGCCACAATTCTTCTTCAATCCTGCCGTCGATCACCGGAGGAACCGTCGTGCGAAAAGGAAAAAAAGTTTCAGATTGCGCGGCTGTGAGCATTAGAGCAGCGTTGATAAGAAAAACCGTTCCAGAAATTCGCAACAATCCACTTGCTCCTTTTTTATCATCCCTTAAAAGCGGCTGAAAGACGAAAAAAAGGAGCAAAAGTTACAAAAAGCGATCAAGGCTGTCCAATAACGTAAAGACGGACCGGCCCCTGCAAACCGGCAGGCTGTTCATCGCCTGTCGCGTTGTTCAGCAGATTGCCCACCGTCACCTGCAGTCGGTTTTCCCCTTGTTGAATTGCCCTGCTCACGTCGAAACGGAAGGGCGGCCAGAGACGGCTGCCGACGGGGGTGCCGTTCACCTTCACTTCTGCAGCCCAATAAACTTCTCCCAAATCCAGGATCATCTCTGCGGATTTGTCCGGCAGCGTAAACAAAGTCTCATATTCAACTCGGCCGCTGAACTTTTGCAGTCTATATTCCTGCCAAGGCCGCAGGACGTCACGCCAGGCTTTCTTCGGCAAATGCGTCATCCCTTGCCGCGGAAAAACGACTGCAGGCTGGCGGCTGGGTTCGATGCGCATCGACCATTCGCCGTCCAAAGTCAGGTAGAGTTTCTCGGAAACAACTGACTGTACAGGAAATGGCGGCCTTTCCTTTTCGAAAACAAGCCAAAAGGCCTCATACGGTTGAAAACGCATTGGAACCACACAGCCGTTTTCCTCTTGAATTGCTTCACAGCCGCGGCGCTCGCCGGTTTCACAATCCCATATCTCAACCGCGCCGGTCTGGTTAGGAAAAAAGAGACGGCAGACCTGCACGGTGCCGGTGTTGTTGGCCAGCCAGAAAAAGTCGCGGCCTTCGATGCAGCGGTGCTGCTGCAACAGAGGAAACTCGCCTTCATGAAAAGCAACATGGGCGAGGGAAAGAGCTTCAAGTAGTCGCGAAAACTGTTGCAGAGAATCACAAGGAATGATGCGAACGGTCGGCCGTCGGCAAAGACAATCCATGAGCCTTTTTAATTCCTTATCGTTCTTTCGTTTTTCAGAATGAATCGGGACGCCGCAAAGAAAGATGACCCGACCGCCGCTTTCGGCGAACTGCACCAATTTTTCTGCAGCATCCGATGGCAACACCGCCAGGTCGGGAAGGATGAGGGTATGGAACCGAAAAGGCGGTCGTTCTAAAGCGCCTTTTTCAACGCGCATTTGCCGCAGATAGTATCGATCGGCGACCAAGAACTCGACACGGTTTTTCACCAATTCATCGATGACAAAAGAATAGACGGTATTGATCTGATGTACCCTTTCATCGTACCATTCGTGCATCCGCGGCGGCAGCCACCAGGCGGACAGCCGTTTCATTTCCTCATTGGACAACGGAATGTCGGCATCAGAGGGCATCGGCATGATTTTAGGCACCGGTACACGGTCCGGAAAAGCCGGATCAAACACCCGGCTGTCACACAAACCCCAAACACTGTCCATCGGATTGAGCAGCAGGACATCGGCTGCGGAGCGTCCGAAACTGTTGACCAGCGAGGCTCGCCGCACAAAATCGCTCCACTGATGCAGCCACGGCCACCAAGGATGCTCATCGAACCAATCCGGAAGCCAGGGATTGCCCTCCAGTTTGCGCGTAGAGAAAAGCGCGTGCACAGTCACATGGCTGACGCCCCAGCAGGTAACGGCGTTTGCCGCCTGTTTGATCGTGATCGGGGTAAAACCCCAAAATCCGGCACCGCCGAGAATTTCGCACTGCTGCCGTCGGTTCTCGAATTCACAAACTGAGCGCGTTTCGACAAAATCGTGCGGCTCCAGCGCCCGCAAGCCCAAAGCATCGGTGCCCGGCAGGCTAAAAATGCGCTGTACCTTAAAGAAATCACCCACCGCCGAAGCCTGCCACATCAGGTTTTCTTCCCACAGATTGGAAACCGTCCATAAACCGTGCGATTCGGCCCATTGATTAATTTTGCGGAAAAAATCCGCATAAAGGTCGGATACGCAATCAAACCAATGTGATTTGACCACCGCGCTTCGGCCTTCCTGATCCTCATCCACTAAAAGGGGTAGAACCAGCCTTAGTTCTTCGCCCGTTTTACGACGGAAAAGGGATTCTAAATCACTTGACCAGGCGAGCTTGTAGCCGTAATCACCCTCATGATCAAAAAAGATACCCGGAATAACTTGGCCGAAAAGCGGCCGCAAATTTTCGACATTCGGCTGTAAGGCTTCGGCAATGAACGCATCGGCCAGCCGGCGATCGAGATAATTGACTCGACCGCCGTCGCAGCCCGGATGGAAATAGGTATAAAAAACATAGACCCGCCATGATCCGCGCTTCGGGGCATGCCAGAGCCTTTTCTCGCCGCGCGAGACCCAGCGCAGCGTTCGGCTGCTGATCAGGGCCGGTCGATGCGCGATCACCGAGTCGCCATCTGACTCTGTGAATCGAAAAACGGAGGGGCATAGGGGAAGCGACTCGGGAGCGTTTTGCGTGGGCGCCAAACGGGCTGCGACCGCAAAAAAGCATTTCGGAATTTCGACCAGAGAGCCTGGCGGTACGTCGAGCGTTTTCCAGCGCAGCGAGACGGCCCATAGATCCGGATGCCGCGCCAACACGCGACCGGCCGCCTGACCCGTCGGCCACCAATAATCGCCGCAGAAACCGAGGAGATAGCCGCCTGCCGACGTTATTTCTGCAGCGCGGCGAAAGGTGTCGAACCAGCGGGGCGAAAGCCACTGTTCGCGAGGCAGATCGGGCAGACCGACCATGTTGAAGCGGGCATGAACATAGCCGGGATTGATCCTCTGCTCCATCAGCGCCTCGGCCATTCGGGCAATCCGTATTCGTTCAGCTTCATCGTCGAGAGGGCAATCCCAAAACCAAAACATGAACGGAGCGTAAATTGCAGCAGGCTGAGAAAAGCTGGTTTTCAGTTCCGCAAATGAACTGCCGCGTTCACCGACGGCGCCGGCGACCCGCAGAAATGAAAGGAAGAGTAGTGCGACCAACTTGGGCTTTTTTCGATCGGTCATCTCAGTTCTCCGCGTTCCCATTCAGCAGCATTTTGCTTCTATTATTGAGAACCGTAAGAATATTGCGCCGCAGCGCCTCCAAACCGATGCGTCGGATCGGATTGTTACGAAAAAGCAGGTCGAATTCCTCCTTCCGCATCTTCAGCCAAGCTTCCAAATTTGGATGCAGCAGCTCCGGACGGGGGCGAAAAGCCGGCTCTGACGTTTCTTTCGCAAGTCGGTGATTCCAGGGACACACTACCTGACAGGCATCGCAGCCGTAAAGACGGTTGCCGATCTTTGCCGCCAATTCCGGCGGGTGCGCACGGTCGGCTTTTAGCTCGACGGTCAAAAAAGAAATACAGCGCCGCGCATCGATCACATAAGGTTCGACGATGGCACCGGTTGGACAAGCCTCTATGCAGGCGGTGCAATAACCGCAGGGATCATTTTCCATGGATGCATCGGCATCCAATTCGATGTCAACGATCAGTTCGCCGAGGAAAATCCAAGAGCCGCACTGCGGCGAGATGAGGAGCGAATGTTTACCCCGTCTCCCAATGCCTGCCCGCACCGCCCACGCTTTTTCCATGATCGGCGCCGAATCGACGCAAATCCGACCGCTCACACCAGGATTTTCCGCGCGAATGAAATCCAAAAGTCGTCGCAGCAGATTTTTCAGAACGTGATGATAATCATCGCCCAAAGCATAGAGCGAAATGCAGCCTTCTGTTGGGGTGGCCGGCCTCCTATTTGTAAAATAGTTCATGGCGCAGACGATGACCGATTTGGCATTCGGCAGCAGGGCGGCAGGATCAAGGCGCAGTTCGCGTCGGACCGCCATCCAGGCCATTTCGCCATGGTATCCGCGGCGGAGCCATTCATCCAAAGAGCTGCCGTCGAGTCTTTCGGCGCGGGCAATGCCTACCGCACAAAAGCCGAGCGAACGCGCAAAGCTTTTGATTTTTTCCGACAAACCGCTGCTGTTGTCCATGGATCCCGTCATCGTCATAAGCTGAGCTTTTTCTTGAAAAGAAAATCCCGAAGCAGTTGCTTCGGGATTTTCTTTAATGCGACCCGGGAAATTAAATTGCCGACCTTACCGCCGAAATCGGAGTTTTAAAGCCTCACTTGACCGCAACGATACCCTTCAGACTGCCGGAAGTAGGCGGAACGAATCCCGGTACGCCGCCGCCGACAGCCACCTGAACTCTACCAGGCTTGACTCCGACGTTCCCTTCGGCATCGATGATCGACAGATTTTTCTCGGTCAGTTCAAATTCCACGACCTTGGTTTCTCCCGGCTTTAGACCGATACGCTTAAAGCCCTGCAGCGCCTGAAGCGGAACGTCAAAGGGTGCATCCAAATGCTTTACATAAAGCTGCACGACCTCTTCACCGTAAAGCATGCCGGTGTTCTTGACCTTGACGGACACCCGCACCGGTTTCCCCAACTTGGACTTTTTCGGAAGCTTAAAATCCGAATAAGCAAAACTGGTATAGCTCAATCCGTAGCCGAACGCATAGAGCGGTTCGCCGGTAAAATAGCGATAGGTGCGGCCCTGCATGTTATAGTCTTCAAAAGGCGGCAGTTGATCAACCGACTTGTAGAACGTAACGGGCAGTCTGCCGCCGGGATTGTAATCACCGAACAGCACATCGGCCAGAGCGGTTCCGCCCTCTTCGCCGGGATACCACAATTCGAGGATGGCGGGCAGATTCGCGTTCGCCCAATTGACGGCCAAGGCACTGCCGCTCGTCAGCACCAAAACGATCGGTTTACCCGTCTGATGCAGCCTCTTGAGCAGGTTCTCCTGCACCTTCGGCAGATCGAGGCTGGTGCGGTCCCCGCCGCGGAAGCCCTCGTAAGGCACTTCCATTTCCTCGCCTTCCAGCTCTGCAGTAATGCCGCCGACGAAAATGACGACGTCGGCAGCCGCTGCGGCATCCAGGGCTTCTTTGAGGTAATCAACTCCCGGTTTTGCCCATAAAAACGTCATTTCGGCGCCGCCGCCGCCTTGGAAATATTCAACTTTGATATCATACTCGCGGCCGGCTTCGAGATAAACTTTTGACCACATCGGCCGAGGAGCATGATAAGTCCAGTCTTCCAAAATCAGCTTTCCGTCGATGATCAGCCGATAACCGTCGTCGCCCACCAAAGTCAAAAGATATTCGCCGGTTACCGGCGGAACTAGTTTACCCGTCCAGCGCACGGAAAAATTGGTATCGCCCATTCCGTCGACAGGTTCCGTTACCCAATTGCTGTAAATTCCTTTGTCGACCCTGACCGTTAACAGCTCGTCAAAATTGACGCCTCGATAATATTCGGCGCGCAAACCGGGCATACCCTCATACCGCAGCGCTTCAGTCGGAACTCTTTCCGAAGGCGGATTGTCGTCGGCCAAATTGCAGCCGAGCGCATAAAGAACCCTTTCCGCGCCGAGTTTATTGCGGATCCCCTGGAGCGGTGTTACATACTTGGAGGGCGTACCATTATAATTGCCGACCAGCATTGCATACGAGTCGGCGGTGGGTCCGATGACGGCTGCTTTGATGTCTTTTTTCAAAGGGAGAATACCGTCGTTTTTAAGGAGCACGATCGATTTTCGCGCCGCTTCGAGGGCGACCTGCCGATGTTCCGGCTTGTCGTTTTCGCTGTAGGGAATTTGTGCATATGGAACCATCTCCGGCGGATCGAACATGCCGAGTTTAAAACGGGCGGTAAAAAGTCGGGTCAGCGCCCGGTCAATCTCTTGTTCGGTGATCAACCCGTTATGAACGGCGTTATAGAGAGCAGCCTGATAGACGTCGCCGCATTCGAGATCAGTGCCCCGTTTTACGGCCAAGGCGGCTGCTTCTTCAGGGGTTGGAACCAGTTTATGATGAGCATAGATGTCGAAAATAGCGCCGCAGTCGGAGACCACATAGCCTTGGAATCCCCATTTACCGCGAAGCATCTCCCCCTCCAAAAATTGATGGGCACAACAGGCCTCGCCGTTGGTTCGATTATAAGCGCACATTACCGACCAAGCGCCGGCTTCCCGGACCGTGGCCTCAAAAGCGGGCAAATAGGTATCCATCATGTCCCGCTTTGAAGCGATGGCATCAAAAGTATGGCGTTCCGGTTCAGGTCCACTGTGAACCGCGTAGTGCTTGGGAGTCGACACGACTTTGAGGTATTTAGGGTCATTACCCTGCAAACCCTTGACAAACGCAACCCCCATGCGGGCGGTCAGGTAGGGATCTTCACCATAAGTTTCCTGTCCCCTGCCCCAACGCGG
>JAPDQV010000054.1:0-7346 GCA_034505495.1 candidate division KSB1 bacterium
CAGAGGTGGGCGCTTTAGGCGCTTATAGCCGAAATGAATCTTTTGACCCGAATAAGCTTTGTTGCACCGCTTGGCCTGTTTTTTCACCCGCCTTCAATTTAATTTTCCATCCTTGCAGGTCCTTTAGTGCTTTATTTTAGGCAACGATAACGGCGATGAATGCTTTAGTGTTTGGTGAAATCCCCTTTTCATCCTCGGTTCAAAATTTTGTATACAGGCGGGGCAGAGGGACTCTATTTGCTCATCAAACCGAAAACCCGCTTGAAATTGCCTTCCATTTGTTATGGCAGCAATAATTCCTCTCCCCTCTCCCCTCTCCCCTCTTCCCTCTTCCCCTCCCCCTACTTCATCCTCGTCGCATAATCTATCAGATGCTCCGAAGTTAAAATGGGAAAATTGGGCACCGGATATTTGAACGGCTGTTCCGGCTGCTTGACGAGCATGTCGATCGAGGTCAGGGCAATGTTTTCAAAGGCGTCAAAGTCCAGTTCGATTTTCTTGTAATGCTTTTGAAACAGGCTGCGCACATAGGGATTCAGTCGGGTTGCAAGTATGTCGTGGTAATTCTTGTTGAAATTGCGCGTTTCGCCGACCGATTTCAAATATTGCGCCCGCTGATAAAGCGCCAAATAGGCGTCCCGCCACATGGCCGTGTGCCGCTCCACCGCCGGCACCCGATCATAGCCGCGTTTGTAGGCTTCGCGGGTCACATATTCGTCGCGCACCAAATCGGCGATTGCCAGCCGCAGCTGCTCGGCAAACTGATCCGACGGGAATCGCCGTTCACGGAAGACAAGGGGATGATAGAGCAGGGCACGCTGAAAGTCAGCCACCGTCCAGACTTGGCCGTCGATCTGGAAAAACGGCTGCTGCTTGAACTGCTCGTCCGGCATATCCTCGAGCGCCAGCTGCATATCCTTTTCTTCGATTTGCCAAATCTTGCCGGCGAGTTGATCTTTACGCTCCTCATCAGTACGAAAATAGACTTTGAACAGCATCTGCGAAACGCGGCGAAACACCTCCGGATTAAAGTCCAGGCGCTTCCCCTTCATGATCTGGGCGACGCGTTTGGTCCAAATCTCCGAGGCGTGCACCTGCGTCAGCTTTTCCTTCACTTTGTCCAAGCGCTGCTGCTGCTGGGTCTCGGTGACCGCCAGATTATCGCTCCAGCCCAAGATCTTGATGAAAAGATAGTCGCCGGTTTCCAGCTTGATCGGCTCCAAAATCTGCCCGACCTGCAGAGGTTGAGAAAAGAGCGCCTTGTGTACTGCTATAGCCTCAGGACTGTCGTAGGCGACTTTGCGCGTCGGCGGCAGCGCTTCGCCGGCTATCTGCTGAAAGAGCCCCTCGAAATCGCGCTCCCTGGGTGCGGTTTTGCGGAAACGATTGACGACCGCCGTGTCGCGCGTGGAAAAATAGGCAAGCTCATACTCGCGTCCGGCAAGACGAAAGGTCTTTTTGATCTCCGCAGTGTCAAGTTTGACCTTTGCCGTCGCCTCGACGTGATGCATCCACTGCCGCATGGCCTGCTCTTTGCGGCCTTTGAGAAAAAGCTGAAACCCCTCGTTCTTGAGCAGCGGACAGTCCTCTCCCGCTTCCATCGCCATCAGCTTTTCTGCAACCAATGAATTGAGCACGATCTTTTTATCGATATAGTTGTTCTGTCGGCAGTAATCAGGACGCGGCCAGTACTCGGCGCGGGCGATGAATTCATTGACGGTAATCGTCGCCTTGTCGCCGATGCGCACCAGGACTTTTTCTCCCTCCATCGGCGTCTGCCTGCGGCCGCAAAGCATGAATAGACTTGCCGACAAGATCATTACGAATCGCAATAAGTCATTTGACTTGTTCATTGTACTCCTATCAAAGCGGACCAGATACAAAAAAGGCGCTGCCCCTCAGACCGGCGGGCAGCACCTTTTAGCCGTATAGAATCGTGATTATTCCATTTCTAGAAAATATTCATGCGGCTGTTCGTGCCAGTTGGCCCATCTGCCGCTGCGATCCATAAAGTAAAAGATCTCGAAAAAGATGCCCGGATCAGTGGATTTTTCGGCAAAGTTTTCATAGGTCACCGGCTCGCCGTTTTCCCAATATTTGAGCGACCATTTCGGCGGTAACGGGTTGCCGTTGGCATCGGTCTTGTTCTCGTTTTCGTTTCTCAAACGCAGACCGATCCAAACGCTGTCAAGGCGGGCCATGGCTTTCTGCAGCAGCGCATTTTCCTGCGCACTGTTGATGGCCACCAGGTATCCACCCGCCTCTTTGCAAGCAGCAACCGCCTGAGCCCAAGTCTTCAAACTTTTCGAAAGATAATAATAATGTCCGCCGTAACTGCCGATGAATTTGTAGAAATCCGGATCCGCCCAATGTTTGACGATCTTGACATCGATCGTCTTGACGGCTTGGTTGCCGACATCGTTGAGAGTCAGTTTGGTCGCAGCGCCGCTGTCGCCGACGGCTATGGCAATCGCCGCTCTTTTAGGATCATTCGGCGTCGGCACCACTTTTAAAATGTTTTCATCAGCCGGCTTCCAGACATAGTTCGGGGTTTTGAGCAGACTGCTCTGCACGACCAAATCGACCGTATCGTCTTCGTTTATGAAAAGGGTCGTTACGCCGTAAGGCTTGAAGGCGTTGGGATTGATAAAGAGTCCCTGTCCCAAAATCTCGGCATTATTGACGGTAATTTCCGGCTCAGTATGGCTTCGCAGGCCGCAGCTGACGACCAAAGCTGCGGCTGCAATCAAAACCGCGGGATAAACGATTACATATTTGCGCATATCACCTCCAAAAATGTTAATTTCGGCCCTCCGGGCTTAAAAGGCGACGCCCAGGCTGGTACAATGAACATTGCCTAGAACGCCAAGCGTGCGATAGGCATAGTCGATGGAAAAAGCACGCGAAGGAGAGAGATAGTATTTTACGCCGGCGCCGAAGGTCGGGCCGTAATTCGACTCTACAAGAAAAAGACCTTTATAACCGCCGCGCAGGCTAAAGTTGCCGAATCCCGGCACAATAAACGTGTATTCGGCGCCGAGATTGATCGACTCGCTCATGTTGTTGGGATGCAGCGCGTCCACTTCAAACGTCAGGCGGTGATTGCGCTTGACGATGGGATTGACGGCCATGCCGACGCGGAAAATGAGCGGCAATTCCCAATCCGACATTTTATATTTAGCCTGCAGGTTCTGATAGTTGCCGTCGGCGCTCGGATCCATGTCGACCGGGAACAGCAGGTCGATACCGTCGTAGCGCATTCGACCGCCGTAATTGGAGATGCTCATGGCGATCTTCATGCCCTCTTCTGCTTCTCCGGTGGGCGAGAAAAAGGGAGTCTGCACCAGAACGCCCAAGTCCACCGCCAGCGCGCTTGCCGAAGTGTGCCAAATCTTGGACGAGATATACTTGGCGCTCGCACCGAACGAAAACCAGGTGACCAGGCTGCGGGCGTAGGTCAAATTGAAATTATAGTCGTAGGCGGTATATTGTTCTCCGGTTCCCTGTTGATATTCCAAAGTAGTGACATCAATATTTCCATAGTTCATGCCGAAAATGCCGAGTCCGATGGTACCGATGGTCGGGAAAGACAGAGCCGCACCGACAAACATGGTATTAACGTCGACCACCCAAGGCTGATACATGAACATGGCCTCGTTGTTGCGAATGAGCGCCAAGCCGGCGGGATTCCAATAGATCGCCGACATGTCGCGCGCCGACGCGACGTAGGCATCGCCCATGGCGATGCCTGCCCCGCCGACGCCGATCTCCAAAAAGTTGGCGGTGGTCGTCCCCATGCGGTAGGGCTGCT
This sequence comes from candidate division KSB1 bacterium, assembly GCA_034505495.1. Taxonomy (NCBI): domain Bacteria; kingdom Pseudomonadati; species Candidatus Zhuqueibacterota bacterium. Next base: position 3,812 of record JAPDQV010000054.1, read on the forward strand.
TGGCAAAAGCCGTTTGCTCTGCCGTCACCGCCAAAGCGATCAGCATCGTAAAAAGGTATCGCTTGCTCATAAGATCTATCCTTTCTCTATGCTTTTTTCCTCTTTGACGTTACTTGATGACCGCAAACTTGCCGGTGATTTCTTCTCCGGTCTGGTCATCTTTGACGTGATAGAAATACATGCCGGCGGCGATTTCCAGGCCTTCCGACGTCAGCATATCCCAGTGCAGCATGCCGTTGTTGGCCTGGCCCCAGCCGTTGTAGGAAGTGACGGCATCATCCGGAGCGTGCAGCTCGCGCACCAGGACGCCGCTGACTGTAAAGATCTTGATCGTGCAGCGCTCGGGCAAATTGGTGAACAACAGACGACGACGCTGATTGAGCCATTTATTGACTACCGAAGGCTCCATGAGGTTGGATGCCACATAGGGATTGGGAACGACGCGAATTTCGGCCATCTTGGATTTGAGCAGCGCGCGGTCGGTGGTCTTTTCCGCCGCGACGCTGAATAACACCGAGTCGCTCGCCATCCACGGCTTGAGGTAACGGATGGCATACACATCGTTGTTTTTCGGCAGCTCGCTTTCGTCACGACAGTTGAGAAAGTCAATGATGAAAATGACGCCGTCCCAGCGCTCTTTGAGGTTGTAGGAGCCGACCAGGATGCGGTCGCCGATCATGTCGAACTGACCATTGCGGTTAAGGTCTTGAACCACCATGTCCAGCAACGCCGGTTGTCCGGTCGAATCGGCAAAGTTCAAATTGATGATCTTGAATTTGAACTTTTGTCCCCAAAGCAGCTCGTTCGCTTCGAACTTGCGTTCGTTTTCGTCGCGTAAAGTTGCGCCTTTGGCTTTGGTCAAACGGGTTTCATAGACATAATCGTCGGAAAAAACGATGTTGTAATCCCATTTGAAATACTGCATGTTCTTTTCAACGAACGTGATGTTGATCGGCGAGCTGCCGGGCATCCAGCCGGAACGCGCATAGTCGTATTCCGGCAATCGATAGCCCATTTTGATTTTGAGGCGCAGGCCGTCAAAAACTTCGGAATATTTATAGTCGCTCGTACTGATGTGGTAATAGTCATCATTGGGATCCGTAGTTTCGTTGTCATAGCGCACGAGCGAGGTGAGGATATTTTTCGGAGTTAAAAAGCCGTCTTGGTTTTTGGTCAGCACATCCTCATAGACCACTTTATCCCCGGCGGTTTGGTCATAAACTACATAGCCGCTCGTTGTGTAACGATAGCCGTATCCGGCATGGAACCGATATGAGGAATCGATACGGTAAATCTTGAATTTGATTTTATAGGTGTGCCCTTTTTCCAAGGAGTTAAAGTCGACGACCTCAGGAACGATTTCGCCGGAGCCGGCAGCGCCGCGAAAATCCATATTGAATTCCGATTTGATGGTTTCACCGGCGGCAGGGGTTCCGGGAGTGACGATCGCCACGTTCGGACCGATGAACTCGATCTCTTCCCATTCATTTTTGCGGATCACGACATTGTTTTCCGACGGCGCGATACCATAGTTTTTGTCCTGAGTGACTATCGAGGTTCCTTTTAACTCGTCGCCGCGAATGCCGTAATCGTAAGCGACGATCGCATAGTAATAGGTGCGGCCGTTCTGCACCGTTTGGTCGCGGAACGAATAGGCCAGTCCGGTATCCTCGCCCAGATAATAGCCCATGCCGTTGAGCAGACCGTAATCCGTAAAGCCGCGGCGACCGTCCTTCAAGTCGCATTGAAAGATCGGTTTTTTCAAGGTTCGCGTACCGTACCCGTCGGTAATGATTTGGGGATCCTTCATATCCGGATCGGTCGATCGAAAGACTTTATAGCCTTCAAAGTCATTGACTCCGCTCAAGAATGGTTCGCGCGTCAGACGGTCGGCGCGGTTGTCCCACATCAACTGCACAAAGCCGTCGCCCGATATGGCGCGCAGCGTCGGCATTTTCGGCGGCTGCGCAAAGCGGTAATCCTTTTCATAAATGACCTGTACCGTCTTTTTCAAAGTGAACAGCGCCGGCGCCGAATGCTGCGGTGAATTTAGACCGGCCAAATCGTCATAGGAATGAAGCTGCGAGATGGAGATGAATTCGGTGTTGCCTTTGTACAGCGGAAAGATGGCGGTCGCAAAAAGCTCGAACAGGTTATTGATGTCTGTAGCACCCGATTCAAGCGAGTCGAGAAGCGTCATCCGCTCCCACATCGACTTGTCGTTGCGGAACCAGCCGTAATAGGGTTCGACATGGGGAATGGCCTCCGTATAAAGAAGCGTGGTCAAACCGAGCATGTCGGTTTCGGATACATCGGTCCAACCGAAATTCGGTTCCGCATACCCTTCGCGCAGGTCTGGGCGATGGTTGCATTCGGTGCCGTCTTCATCAGGTCCGTAATAGTTTTCTTCCCCGGGTGCCACGCCGTCCAAACCGACGTCGTCGCCGGCATATTCGTTCGGCTGATAAATGCCGTCGCCATTAAGATCTTCGCCGTCCTCCCAGTCGCCGTCTTCGTCCGCATCCCAATGGGGTTTGAGATCCGATTCCTTTTTGCCGTAAAAATGCAGAAAAGCCTGGAGGTCGACAATGTTGTCGGTCGGGCCGATGATCCGCGTCGCGGCATTGTCGCGGCGCTCGTCGATCAATCCGTCGCGGTCATTGTCCTTGCCGTCGCCGTAAATGCCCGGGCTTTCCAAGTAGGCATAACCAGCAGTTCCGGTCGGATATCCATCTTCTCCGACGCCGTCGGTATCCCACTGGTAGGACATGTTTAATTCGCGGCTAAAGCTGCCGTCTTCGCCGCTGTTTTCACCGCCGATATCGTTATCCAACCACGCACCGAAGGCCATGTAGGGCAAATCGTATTCCGAATTGTTTGCGATAGTATATTCCGAAAAGATACAATCCTGAGCCATCGGGTTGTTCCATTGGTAGAGGCGCTGTTTGACGCGTACTCCCAAACCTCCCCAAGGACAGCCTTTTTGCACCGTAACCGAAGGATCGAAATCGCCGATTTTGATGCCGGGGCGCGGATAGTATTTGACTTTATCATCGGGGCCGAGATATTCCTGATCCTGCGCGTCGTTGGCGACAAAATAAGCCTCCAAATCGGCGTACATTATGCCGCGGCCGAAACGGCCGTCCCATTCGCCGGCCCAGCGGCGCAGGCGTTTGGTGTAGAGCCAGCCCTCCGGAGGCCAGGAGTTTGGGTTGTTGCTCATGGCCGGCGTTTCGCTCAAATTGTTCATATAACCCGGCGCCGGGTGCAGCCCCCACTCGATCTGGCCGGTCGGGTCACGGTCCATCTCCTCGCGGTAGTTCGTTTCGCAAAAATAAAGCGTATCGATCAATCCCTGCAACGACATGACGCGAATCATCGTCGTATCGGTAACGGGAATAGAGTCCTGGGTAATGAACACCGGAGCAGTGATCAGCAGCCCGAGGCCGTCGTGCATCACGTTGCCGCCGATGCCCCGCGGCCAACGCACTGCGTCCTTGCGCGGATAGTCGCCCAATTCGGTGTTGTTTTTGAA
>JAPDQV010000054.1:7356-16667 GCA_034505495.1 candidate division KSB1 bacterium
GTTGCTCATGGCCGGCGTTTCGGTCAACTTGGTCATATACCCCGGCGCCGTCCTCCGGCCCATCATAAGGACGGCTTTGCGCCCACAAGTCCAACGGCAGGATGAATAAGCCGATAAAAAGGACCATTAGGAACAGACGTTTCATCATCTTTTATCCTTTCCTAAAATTTTTGTCTTTGCATGCTTCATCAACCGCTCTGGCTCAGATTAAAAGACAATACCCAGTCCGAGTTTTACCAGGCGCGGAGCCGACCAGTTGGCCGGATTGTAGATTCTCTCCTCATAGGTGCTGAAATCGCTCCAATGGCCAAGGCGGTCCTGCGGACGAATAATGGCCTGATTGGTCCGACCGGTATGCGGATCGACGCCGTTCTCATTAAGCTTGTCAAAGAGATTATAGACATACATGGTAAAGCGCATTTTGGCGTTGCGGATGCTGAGAATGTCGTAAGTCACCTTCAGGTCGAAGGAGTGATGAAACGGCTTTTTGCCGTTATTCGGCAGCAAATAGACACGGTTCAGCGGATTCTGATCGATGGGAGTCCAGGTGAATGCCGCTCCGGACCCCAACCAGCCGATCAGCGAAACGCTCCACTTTTTTTGGTTATAGGCCAACTGCATGTTGAGGGTATGGCGCTCATCCCAGCTCATCGGGATCAACGTCGGAATGGGGTCCTGGCTGTTGCCGGCGCGATTGAACGTAAACTGCGGGTTATCGGCATTGCCGCGTGTATACTGCAGCGTATAGTTCACCTCGCCGAAAAAGCTGCCGACGTGGGCTTTGTATTTAAGTTCCAATCCCCGTGCATTACCATAGTCCTTGTTTCCGTACAAACCATAGCGGACGGCGTTATAAGTCGTCACGATGTTGACGGTCGAAAGATTGTAAATGTCCTTATACCACAGTGCCACTTCCAAGTCCATGAAGCGGTTCAGCATTTGCCACAGACCTACTTCGTAACTGACCGTCATCTCCGGCTCGACCTGGGGATTGCCGAGCGTGCTGGCATAGTTGGTCGGCGCAATCACATAATTGTCGTTCTGATACATCGAGCTGTAAGGCGGATACTGATAAAAATGGCCGTAGCTGAAACGCAGCAGGGCAGTTTGTCCCAGCTGATAGGAAAGCCCAAGGCGCGGGGCAACGTTGAACTTTGGATCAGCTTTCGGATAAGTGCTGATCCATTCCGGCGTATCCTCTTTCTGCAGCAGATTGTTGGGATTGCGATAGTTGGACGGATAGACAGTCTTGGGGTCGAAATATTCGGCGCGTACGCCGAGGTTGATCACCATTTGGTCGAACTCCATTTTATCCGATAACCAGATTGCTGCTTGTTCCGGCTTTTTCTTGTAGGTGTCGGCATAAACCGTCGTGTCGCCGGTAATCTCCGGCGCATAGAGAATGGCGGATGCCATGGTGTTGCGATAGAGATTGAGAATCTGATGCCAGGCGACGTCATAGTTGTATTTTACCACCTCGGCACCGGTCTCGATCGCGTGATTGTTGTTTACCTGCCAGGTCAAGTCCAATCGCGCCTGGTATTTATCCGTGGTCGACTCGTAGTGGCCTTTGTCCTGACCGCCGGTCAAAAAGCCCGTGTAGGATTGATTCGCGGCAAATCGGTCGTGAATGTAGCGCTGATCCAACGGGTTTTTGAAAACATAATTTCCGTAATAGTTTTTGGAATAAGAGAATTTCAAGTCATAGAACAGGCGCGGATTGATGACATGGTTGATCGCATAGGTTACCATGTTGCTGTTGCTGTGATTGCGGGCGCGGCCGTCCGGTTTGTATTTATTTGTGTGAGAGTAGTTCTGAGACTCGCTGGAGTTATGCAGATACATCAACGACATCTTTAGATTGCGCGCGCGGAACGTCAGCTTGCCGTTCAGGTTGATGCCTTGGTACCAGTCCATCGGCACATAGCTGCCGTCGCCGGTGTGCTGATTCAACAGGTACTGGCCGGTGGCCGGATCCCATTGCGTCGGATCTAAGAATTTGCCATAGTCCGGTTCATCCCAGATGTTGAACCGACGAATGCCGTTGAGATAATTATTGTTGTCCTCGATTCTGCCGCTGGTAAAAAAGGTCAGCTTGTTGCCCACAATCGGCCCGTCGAGCTGAAATTTATAATCTCGGTTACGATCCACCTCGCTCGCTTTCAAGCCGATGAAAACATCGTTGTGCGCCGTGTAATAATTGCCCAAGTAGCCTTCGAACTTGCCGTGCAGCCTTTCGCCGCCCTCTTTGGTTACCATATTGACGACGCCGCTCATGGCCTCGCCGTATTTGGCGCTGAAGGTGCCGGTGATTACCTCCACTTCCTGCACGGCGTCCTGATCTACATCGATCAACCGACCGCGATTGAGTCCGTTTGAAACCGAAACGCCGTCGATCATATAGTTGGTCTCGTTCATGCGGCCGCCGCGAAAATGCCCCTGAACGACGCCCGGCTGAAGGGCGATCACTGCACCGGTGTTTTCAACCGGCAGCACGCTCATCTGTTCGGAAGAAACGTTACGAATAGAGCTGGTTTGGTCCTTTTTGACGGCAATGCGGTCCGCCGTTACAACCACCTCACCGCCCAGTTCAAGGGTTGTCTGCTGCAGTTTCACATCCAGCGTTCGTGTACGGTTGACCGAGACGTCGACGCCTTCGACTGTCTTGCTCTGGTAGCCCATGAGCATGAACTTGACGCGATAAGTGCCGGGCGGAACGTTGAGAATAAAGTATTTACCCTCAATGTCCGTCGCGGCGCCCAAATAGGTGTTTTCGATCACCACATTGACGCCGACCAGAGGCTCGTTGGTCGCGGCATCCGTCACGGTTCCGGCAATCTTGCCGGCCGTCTGAGCAAAGAGTCCCGAGGTAAGTGTGACAACAAGCAATAACCCAATGACCAGTCGTCCCATATTACTTCCCTTTCCTAAATTTCAAATTTGTATTCTTGGTTGTATCGATAGGGGTTGCAGATATAGTCGAGAAGGGGTAAACAAAAATCATTATGCAACTCTTTTAGAAGGAATTTTCTTGAGAATGGAGCAAAAGTCATTTGCTCATGAATTTTGTATTTTTTTCGCTTACTTTAAAAGGGCAGGCACTGCTTATCAAGTCTTTTTCAGGAACAAAATAAAAAGATCAACGTTCTTTAAATTTTGTTAAAATATTTTAGCGATAATTAATAAATGAGTCAAGGATATTTTAATGGTCAGTAGCCAGTCACTTTTTTTATACCATTTTATGAAACAACTTGATCATGCCTTTCCAATTTGAAAATTCCATAAAAATGCCTATATTATTAAAGCAAATAGGCTTAAGCATGAGTTACCGCTTCTTGTTATTACTGATCGCTGTTTGTAGTTCTTCTCTTTTCGGCCGGAGCTCCTGGTCTACCGATTTATATGATAAATTTGACGAAAAATCCTTTGCCGCTTATCCGCCGGCATTGGAACGAATCGACATGGACCATATCGATTTTCCGCTTCTTCATGCAGCCGTTTTTTACGAAACGAACAGAATCAGAAAGCTGCACCAATTGCCCGAGTTTCATCATTCCAATGCCCTGGAACAAGCCGCCCGAAAGCATTCTTTGGATATGGTTAACCATAATTTTTATTCACATACGAGTCCGGTAAAAGGCAAAACCACTCTGACCGAGCGCGCTGCAGTAGTCGGTATCCGTGATTGTGAATTGGCGGAAAACATTTCCGAGCTGAGCGGCCTTGAATTGGTACCGAACCAACCGCTCTTCCCACCCGATCAAGGACAAAAGTGGTTTAGTTATGAATATAGGGCCCGGCGATTCCGAATCATACCTATCAGAGTTTGGCGAAAGCCGTCGTCAAAAATTGGTACGAATCTGCCGGACATCGTCAAAACATGCTCAACCCCAATCTAAAGTGCCTCGGTGTCGGCGCGGCGCATTTTAAAAACTCTGCCGTTTACAACATGGATTACTTTCGCTTCACTCAGGTTTTCTCAAGCGCTGATGTGCCGAGAAGATCAGGTCTTTCAACTAATGATGGCAAATGACAATCTGTACCGCCATTGGTGAAACTCGGCAGTGGGTCGCCGAGCAGAAAAAGAATGGGCATATGATCGGCTTTGTGCCGACGATGGGCGCGCTGCATGAAGGCCATTTGTCACTCGTCCGCCGCTCCCTCGCGGAAAACGACGTTACCGCCGTCTCGATCTTTGTCAATCCGCTGCAGTTCGGTCCCAACGAGGACTTTGCCGTTTACCCGCGCATGCCCGAGCGCGATTTCTCGCTTTTGGAATCGCTGGGCACCGACATGGTTTTCCATCCGCCGGCGGAAGAATTGATTGGCGGCGACATACAGACCTTTGTCGATATGCAAGGCCTGACGGATCATCTTTGCGGGTTGCGCAGGCCGGGTCATTTCCGCGGTGTGTGCACAATTGTCACCAAGCTGTTCAACATTTTGCAACCCGACCGCGCCTACTTTGGCCGCAAAGACCTGCAGCAATTGTTGATCATCGAAAAAATGGTGCAGGATCTCAATTTTAACATCCAAATCGTTCCTTGTCCGATCGTTCGTGAAGCCGACGGCTTGGCTATGAGTTCGCGCAACCTTTATCTTTCGCCGCAGGAAAGAAAAGAAGCAGTAGTCCTCAGCCAAGCCATTAAAAAGGCGGCTTCACTTCCCTGGGAAAACGCCCAAGCAAGTCAGATCATAAAAGAATTGCGTCAAGTAATCGATTCGGCGCCGTCAGCGCGCATCGACTATATCCAAATCGTCGATCGTGAGCTGAACGATGTTACAATTGTGCACTCGGGGGATATCTTGGCTCTCGCCGTCTTTATCGGCAAGACACGGCTCATCGACAATTATATCTTCGGTGAGGAGCTGAACTTTTAGCCATGCAGAGCGTGGCGGAAATTTGCGCCGCCAAGGGCCGTCGAAAGCTGGTCATGCTGACCTGCTACGATTATAGTTTTGCCCGGCTGCTGAACGGCCGTGTGGATATGCTGCTGGTCGGCGACTCGCTCGGCAATGTGATTCTGGGCTATCCGCGAACGACCCACGTCACGCTTCAGGACATGATTCGCCACACGGCCGCGGTTCGGCGGGGCGCGCCCGATACTTTTTTAATAGCTGATTTGCCGGCCGGATCTTATGATGATCCTGAGACGGCCATTCAAAGCGCGCACCTTTTGGTTGAAGCCGGAGCCGATGCCGTCAAACCGGAGGGCAGACCCGAAATCGTTTCGGCGCTTACATCTGCGGGCTTTTCGGTCATGGGCCACCTTGGCTATCTTCCGCAAAGCCAAGAGAGCTTTCGTGTCGTCGGCAGAGATGAAAGTGAAGCCGAACAAGTCCTTGCCGCTGCTCTATCCATGCAGACGGCCGGCGCTTTCAGCGTCGTACTGGAATGCCTGCCTTCGCAGCCGGCCGAGCGGATCACCAGTCGATTGACGATCCCCACCATCGGCATCGGCGCGGGTCCCCATTGCGACGGCCAAGTCCTTGTTCTTTACGACCTCTTGGGACTGTTTACCGATTTTCAACCGAAATTCGTCAGAAGGTACGCCGACTTGGCTTCCATCATTACCGAGGCGGTGGATCGTTTTATTTTAGATGTAAAACAAGGAAATTTTCCAAATAAAAAGGAGGAATACCGTTAATGTTCATCACCATGATGAAATCCAAGATTCACAATGCTACGGTCACACAGGCGGATGTTCGTTATGAGGGAAGCATCACTATCGATATAGACCTCATGGAACGCGCGGATATTTTCCCCGGCGAGCGGGTTCAGGTTGTGAATTTAAACAACGGCGAACGGCTCGAGACCTATACCATTCCAGGCGAACGGGGCTCGGGGGTCATCGGCATGAACGGTCCCGCCGCCTTAAAGTGCCAAAAGGGCGATGTGATTCACATCATTTCATACGGCATGATCGAACAAAATAAAGCCATGACTTTCAAGTCCAAGACAATTTTTCTTGACGAGAAAAACCGGCCTAAACGTAACCGCAAAAACAGCAAAAATGATGATTTTTCACAATGAAATAGAATGAATTTTCAGTAAATTATTTGAAATGTTTTATGATGTAGCCTAAAGTTTTTCCTGATGTAAAGCCCATGCGGAGACCTTTATGAAAATTCTGGTTCTAAATTGCGGCAGCTCCTCAGTCAAGTTTCAACTCATCGACATGGAAAATGAGCATGTCATTGCCAAAGGCATTATCGAAGAGATTGCCAAACCGCAGTCGAAACTAAAATACAAGCCGACTGGAAAGGAAGAATACGTCGCTTCCAAACCGGTTGCAGATTACGAAGAAGCCCTGCGTCAGATCATTGATCTGCTGCTCGATCCGGAACGGGGCGTCATTAAGGACAAAGCGGAGATCAGCGGCATCGGTCATCGGGTGGTCCACGGCGGCGATCAGTTTGCCGCATCGACCCTGATAGACGACAATGTCCGCGCCGTCATCCGCTCCTGCATCCCCCTTAGCCCCTTGCACAATCCGGCCAATCTTACCGGCATCGAGACGGCGGATAAAGTGCTGCCGGGCATTCCCCAAGTAGCCGTTTTTGATACGGCGCACGGCGCAACGCTGCCGCCCGAGGCCTATACCTATGCTATTCCGCAACGGTGGCGGGAAGTTTATAAAATTCGGCGGTACGGTTTTCACGGCACCTCGCATTCGTATGTCGCCAAAAAGGCCTCGGAACTGTTGGGCAAACCGATTACGGAGCTGCGCATCGTAACCTGCCATCTCGGCAACGGCGCCAGCGTCAGCGCGGTAAAGTATGGAAAGTGCGTGGAAACCAGCATGGGGCTTACGCCGCTCGAAGGATTGGTCATGGGGACCCGCAGCGGCGACATCGATCCGGCGATCATCCCTTTTATTGCCCGCCATGAAAAACTGACGCTTGAGCAAATCGATGAACAGCTCAATAAAAAGAGCGGACTGTTGGCCCTAAGCGGCGACAGCGACTGTCGGATCATCGAAGAAAGAGCTTTAAACGGCAGCGAGGCCGATCAATTGGCGTTGGCGGTTTATTGCCACCGCATCCGTAAATACATCGGCGCCTATACGTTTGTCATGGGCGGGCTGGATGTGATCGTCTTTACGGCCGGAATTGGGGAGCGTTCTCCGTACGTGCGTGAGCATGTGCTTGCAGGCTGGGAAGACCTTGGCATCATCCTGGATCGAGAAGCAAACGCCCGCAATGCTCTGCACATCAGCACCGGACACGTCAAGGTAATGGTCATACCGACCAACGAAGAGTTGGCGATTGCCCGCGATACTAAAATGATCTTGGAATCGCTGAAGCAATAAAGACGAGTTGAAAAGTTAAAGGCTCCGCAAGGAGCCTTTTTTATTGAGTGTCGTTAATTGGAGATAAAGCGCGGCCGAAATATATCCCAAAACAAAAAAGCGCCTTTTTCAGGCGCTCATGGAGCGGGAGACGGGGCTCGAACCCGCGACGTCAAGCTTGGGAAGCTTGCATTCTACCGCTGAATTACTCCCGCTTTTTCAATATTAATATGCAAACTCTATGTTAAAGAATCAAGAATATTTTTCCTTCGTCTCAAAGCCGGCTGCAGGAACAGCTTTTAAAATATTGTCACTTTCGGATCTTTTAGCTTATTGTGCTTTAAAATTTAATATTTTGCCGTTCTTCCTATTAGCTAAAAATAGAGCGGCCTGTTTGCCGAATCCTTCAACCGCGATACTGTAGAATTCGCCAAAAGGAAGTTCCCGACTGGGGGAAACAGCGGTCATGAGGTACCGGCCCGTTTCATCCACCATATGTACGCCATTGGCATCCGCAACAAAAATCAAAGCGTTCTGATATATGCGTTTTCCATTGTAGGCTATCCCGACAGTATCCTCAGCAACAGCTATACGGGTCGGATACGCAAATTTTATCTCCTCACCCATGACTCCCTTTACGTTTTTGCCAAAGGATCCAAGCTGTCGAGTGACGATACCGTTAGGCTGGGCCATTAACACCCGATGATTACCCCAGTCAGCTATGTAAATGTTCCCTTTTCGGTCTACAGCGATTCCTTCAGGACTTTTTAGAAAATCCGGATGGATTATGCTTGGGAATTGTAGGGAAAATGTGGTGCCATTTTCCCAGCTCTGTTGTTCATTGTCGATGCGCACAATCCGGTTTTCTTGTGCATCTACAAAAAGATAGAAACCTTGGCGATGAAATACAAAATCTCGAATATAGAGGCTTTCGGCAATGCATTTGTAGAGCGGGCTATCCGTAGACAGTAATTTATTATCCTGAACGATAATAAAGTTTTCGGCAAATCTATCTCCGACCTGAAGAAGCTTTCTATCCGTAATAAAATCGTTTTTCTCAAACCAGTGCTCTTTGATTAAAGGAACAATCAAAGTATCCGTCTGCGGCTTTGAGAAGAAATGTTCGATATATCTGGGATAGTAGCCGTTTGCACGGATCAAAATATTTGCTTTGGTATTTAAAGCTCGATCTTTGACCTCGAATCGGCCATCCTGGATCGAAGTTTCGATACCGTCCACAAATGCGCTGATCAAAGCCGGGGGCTTGCCCGAATCGTCAATGACAACCACATTTAGACCGGCAGCTATTTTTGTCAACTTTTCATCTATTGGAGAGGTAACGGTTTCAAATATATTGTCATTGACGCGCCATGAGTAGCGAAGGATATTCTTTGATGGATACAAGCTCTTTTTGGGCAATCCAAAGGCAATAAGAAATTTTCTGGCTTCTTCGGCTTTTTGCATTTGCAGAAATTTCGTATCGGCCAGGAACTCGTACATTACAGGACGGTTGCCGACTTGAGTTAAAATGTCGGGGAAAACGACATCCTCAATCTGAATGCCTAACTCTTGAAAAAGCTTTACGTTTTCATCTTGCGAGCCGCATCTGGCAATACCGGCTTCAGCATTTACGAGCCAAAACCGGCCGTCCGGGTCATTGTATGCTTTTTTCTTGATGATATTATAGCATGCGACCGCTTCCGGATAACGACCGGTGTCGCGGCAATATTCGGCTAGTAAGTACAAAGTCCTGAGACTGCGCCTTTGATTAATCAAATACTTTATTTCATTCAAATCGATGCTTTGCGGACGTAAGGGATCCCATGTCTTTGCAAAAAATTTGGCCCGACATTGTGCATATTTCGCTTCTCCGTAATAGCTTTGAAGTGATTGGGCATCGCCGGCTTTTTGTACGGTCGTTAATTTTTGGATCGCTTGCGCGTAGAATTGGGCAGAAGCCGAGGGATTTGCTTGAACCTCTGCGCGCAGCATTAGGCTGATTCCTTTAAGGAAATCCAG
>JAPDQV010000055.1 GCA_034505495.1 candidate division KSB1 bacterium
GGAAACTGGAAATCGATCTTTTGGCTATTTCGGGCCATAAAATTTACGGCCCCAAAGGTATCGGCGCCCTCTATGTCCGCAAAGGCATCAAGTTGACGCCTCTGATCGACGGCGGCGGGCATGAGCACGGAATGCGTTCGGGAACCTTGAATGTCCCAGGAATCGTCGGCTTGGGCAAAGCGGCAGAGATTGCCAAACGCGATCTGGAAAAGGAAAGCGCGCGTCTTCTTGCTTTGCGGAATCGGCTGCAGGAAGGCATCGAAAAACGAATCAGCGACGTCAAGCTCAACGGGCACCCCATTCACCGTCTGCCCAACAATCTCAATTATTCTTTTGCCTATGTGGAAGGCGAAGCTTTGCTGATGGCCTGCAGCCCTGTGGCCTTGTCCAGCGGTTCTGCCTGTACCTCTTCGTCGCTCAAGAGCTCTTATGTGTTGCGCGCCATCGGCGTTCCCGACCATTTGGCGCATTCTTCGATCCGTTTCGGATTGGGCAAGTGCAACACGGAAGCGCATGTTGATCTTTTACTCGATCTTCTCGAAAGCGGTGTAAAGAGGCTGCGCGAAATGTCGCCGCTTTACGATATGGCCAAGGAGGGAATCGACATCGACCGCGTGCAGTGGACGGACTCTGACGATAAAGATTAAAAGCCATGGACGTTTGGGATCAATATACCGAAAAGGTAATGGAGCACTATGAGCATCCGCGCAACGTCGGCGTCATTGAGGATGCAGACGGCGTCGGTGTAGTCGGCAATCCCGCATGCGGCGACGTGATGAAGCTGACGATCCGCGTTGTGGACGGGGTGATCGTGGACGCCAAATTCAAGACTTTCGGATGCGGCGCAGCGATCGCCACCAGCTCTATGGTGACCGAGATGGTCAAAGGCAAGGCAGTATCGAAAGCGCTCGAAATTTCCAACAAAGCCGTGATGGAAGCTTTGGGCGGACTGCCGAAAGTCAAGCGGCACTGTTCCGTATTGGCCGAACAAGCTCTCAAAGCGGCCATTGAGGACTATTTAAAAAAGCAGCAGACACTTAAACAGGAGGAATAGCGACCTCTCATGAAGCCTTTTGCAGTTCTCGACAACCTCTACTGGGTCGGCGCCCTGCATCCGGATTTACGGGTGTTCGACATTATTATGACGACAAAAAACGGTACGACGTACAACAGCTATTTGATCTTGGATGAAAAGGTTGCCGTGATCGACACGGTCAAAGGGAAATTTAGCGAAGGCTATCTAGAACATATCAGCGAGCTGGTCGATCCCAAACGGATCGATTATGTCATTGTCCAGCATACCGAACCCGATCACGGCGGAAGCTTGGAGGCTCTTCTCGCGGCGGCGCCGCAGGCGGAAGTCGTCTGCGCCAAAGCCGCAGCCAAATATGTTGCCAACACCCTCAACCGCGAGGTGCGGATGCGCACCGTCGGCAATCGCGAAACGCTGTCGCTGGGCAAACGAACGCTCACCTTTCTGCCCGCGCCTTTTATCCATTGGCCGGATACGATGATGACCGTTCTGGCTGATGAGGGTGTTCTCTTTTCCTGTGATCTGTTCGGCGCCCATTTTTGCGACAGCCGCATGTTCGACGACTTGATTCCCCGCGACGTATGGCCCGATTTTCAGTACTATTTCGAAAGCATCATGCGGCCGTTCCGAAAAAACGTCCATTCCGCATTGGAAAAGCTGTCCGAATTTTCCATCAAGTTGATTGCTCCTTCGCACGGACCGATCATTCGGCGCGACGTGGAGAAATATTTTGCCGCGTATCGGCAATGGAGCGCGCCGCTGCCGCCCAACCCCACGCCGCAAGCGCTGATCTTTTACGCTTCTGCCCACGGCAACACCGAACGTATGGCCGAAGCGGTGGCGCAAGGCCTGCGCAGCGAAGGTGTCGAGGTGGAGCTGTATGATGCGCTGAATCTCAACCTAGCTCCCTATATCGAAAAGATCGAACGGGCCGACGCTCTCATCTTAGGCTCGCCGACCATCAACAACGATGCCGTCAAGCCGATTTGGGATGTGCTCAACAGTCTGACGACCATCGACATAAAGGGCAAAGTGGCGGCGTGTTTTGGTTCCTACGCGTGGAGCGGGGAAGCGACGGAGCTGATTCAAAGCAGATTGGCGGCCATGAAGCTCAAACTGCCGCTCGAACCGTTGCGCGCCATGCTGGTGCCGAGTGCGGAAGAACTGGAACAGTGTGTACGCTTCGGCGCCGAGCTCGGCCGTCAATTGCGGGTCAAAGAATAAACTTTGCCATAAACAGGAGAAGCATGAACGACAACGAAACGACCTTTCCCGTTCTCGACAACGGTTTTGTGCGGCTGGTCGATTTTATGGGCGGGGACGAATCGGTGGCGCAGGCGGCGCGCGTATCTTTCGGCCGTGAGGCAACGCACGACGAGCGGGATAGAAAGCTGATCTTTTTTCTCCTGGCCAACGGCCATGAAACGCCTTTTGAGCATTCGGTGTTCAAATTTCATATCAAATGTCCGATTTTTGTCGCCAGGCAGTGGTTTCGGCATCGCATCGCCAGCTATAACGAGATCTCCGGCCGCTACAGCGAAATGAAAGAAGAGTTTTGCCTGCCGGAGGTTTTGCGGACGCAAAAGTCCCGTAATTATCAATACGAAACGGTGTCCGAGCCTCTCAATAGTGCGCTGAAAGCCAAGATCGCGCAGAGCTATGCGGCCGCTTATGAGCTGTATCAGGAGCTGTTGGCGAACGGCGTAGCTAAAGAACACGCGCGCATCGTGTTGCCGCTTTCGCTCTATACGCAATTCTATTGGACCATCAACTGCCGATCGTTGATGAATTTTCTCAAGCTCCGAACGGACGAGCACGCGCAATTCGAAATCCGTCAATATGCCGAGGTGATTGCAGAGATTTTTCAGGCCAAGATGCCTTGGTCGCACGAGGCGTTCATCAAATATAAAATCAAGGGAGAAAAGTGGATCGAGGCATAGCTCAAGAGGCAGCGGTGCCGCCCAAGCCGCACTGGCTGAAAATTCGGCTGCCTGGCGGAGAGCATTACACTCGGGTCAAGTCGCTGGTGACGCGCCACGGTCTGCATACGGTCTGCCAAAGCGCGCAATGCCCCAATTTGGGCGAATGCTGGAGCCGCGGCACGGCGACCATGATGATCCTCGGCGACGTCTGTACGCGCAATTGCCGATTTTGCGCCGTTGAGAGCGGACGGCCTCAGCCGCCGGATGCAGATGAGCCGCGGCGCGTTGCGGAAGCCGTCGCGGCCTTGGCCCTGCGTTACGCCGTCATCACCTCGGTGACGCGGGATGATTTGCCGGACGGCGGTGCGGAGCAGTTTGCCGCCGTCATTCGAGAAATTCGACTGCGCAGTCCTGAATGCCTGATCGAAGTGTTGATTCCCGACTTTAGAGGCGAAGAACAGGCGCTGAATAAAGTCTTTGCCGCTCGACCCGATGTTTTGAATCATAATTTGGAGACGGTGCCGCGGCTCTATCCGCAGGTGCGGCCGCAGGCGGATTATGCGCGATCGCTGGCAGTGCTGCAAAAGGCGGCTGCGGCCGGTCTGCGCGCCAAGTCGGGGTTGATGGTCGGCTTGGGTGAGACTTTACAAGAAGTCATCGATGTACTGCACGATCTCCATGCCGCCGGATGCCGCATGGTGACGGTAGGGCAGTATTTACAGCCGTCCAAAAGCCACTTGCCGGTTGAGCGCTATATTTCGCCGCAAGAGTTTGACGAGATTGCCCAGGTCGCTCGGCAAATCGGGTTTGAGCATGCAGAGTGCGGACCATTGGTGAGAAGCTCTTATCACGCCGAGGAGCAGTTATGGAAGAGCCGGTAAAACCGCTGCCTAAAAAAACGCCTTCACAAAGCAGAACCGAGATCAGCCGCATTGTGCGGCCGCTCGACGCCAACACGCTGGGCACCGGTTACGGCGGCTACATCATGGACTGGATGGATATGGCGGCATCCATCTGTGCCCGTCGGCATACGAATTTGAGAGTCAATACGGTTTTGGTCGAATCGCTGCGTTTCAAGAAGCCGATCCGCATCGGTCATGTCGCTAAAATCGTTGCCGTGGCGACGCGTTCGTTCAATACTTCGATGGAGGTCAAAGTCGATTTGTACGACGAAGACACCTATAACGATACCATCGAATTTGCCGGCACGGCCACGTTTGTGCTCGTCGGTTTGGATGATAAGTGCCGCCCGACGAAAGTGCCCGAGCTGGTACCCGAGACCGAAGAAGAAAAGCTTTTATGGCTTCAGGCAGGAGAAAGACGCGAAAAACGTAAAAGAGAACAAATGGAGAAGGAATAGTGGCTCTACTGCAGGTCATTCGTTATGGTCATCCTACGCTCAGAGAAAAGGCGAAAGAGGTCGCGGTTGACCAAATCGATCAAAAGTTCATCGACGATATGCTCGAAACGATGTACAAGGAAGACGGCGTCGGCCTTGCCGCAACACAGGTGAATGTTGCGCAACAGATTTTGGTGTGTACAGACCGACAACAAGAGTACGTGCTGATCAATCCCAAGATTGTCGGCCACAGCCTGAGCCGCAAGAGCGATTACGAAGGCTGCCTCAGTCTTCCGGGTCTTCACGCCATGGTACCGCGCTATGAAAAGGTCATCGTCAAAGCTCTGGACAGGAATGGAAAGCCGATCGAAATTAAGGCAACCGGGCTGTTGGCGGTTATTTTACAGCACGAAATCGATCATCTTAACGGCATTTTGTTCATCGATCGTGCCGACCTTTCGACGTTATCATGGGTCGAATCCGAGATCGTCGAAGAAAAGCTGCGGGGCAAGCCGACCACATTAAGCGAAGTGCAAAAGGTTTTTCGTGACAAATATCATCGCAAACAAGAAATCATTCAGTTCGACCGAACCGCTGCCGTGCTGACATGAGGATTGATATGGCTGAAGAGACTTTTTCGCGCAGGCTTTCCGGCGAGGAAGCGCAAAAACGATTTATCATCATCTCCAAAGAAAAGCTTGCTCTTTTCCCCAAACCCGGCGTGCCGTTCGACCTTACTCTGAACGGGCAATCGGTAAAAGCTGAAATAAGGCTGCACCAGGTGCCTCGTCCCGGCACGCGCAAGAATGTCATCGAATACCGGTTGGATTTGGCAAAATACGCTGCGCTCTATCAGCCGCGTTTCGGACAAAAAGTGACCATTCAAAAGAGCGCGGACAACACCTATTCGCTCATCTTGTAAAGTTTAATTGATCAACCCAAACCGCCGATCATGAAAGCCGTCATCCTTGCCGCCGGGTATGCCACCCGTCTTTACCCTTTGACGCTGCATACACCCAAACCGCTTCTGCCGATCGCCGGCAAACCGATCGTAGAGCATCTGCTCGACCGTTTTATCGCCTTTCCCGAACTGGATGAGATCGTCATCGTAACCAACGCCAAGTTCATCTCGCATTTCGAAGGTTGGGCGGATGAAGCGTCCGCAAGGTACGATCGCTTCAAATTGAGCGTGATCAACGACGGCACGACAAGCAATGAGACGCGCCTGGGGGCGATTGCCGACATTGTATTGGCAGTTGAGAAAAGGGGCATCGACGACGATCTGCTCGTGGCGGCCGGAGACAACGTCTACCGTACGCCGTTGGACGGATTCTATTCGCTCTTTAGAGCCTGCGGGGGAGATGTGGTGGCGGCGCAGGTGGAAAAGGATCCGGAGCGATTGACCAAACGCGGCGTCATTGAATTCGACTCTACCGGCCGCGTGACGGGTTTTGAGGAAAAACCGCCTCAGCCGAAATCCAAGTATGTTTGCCCGGCGCTGTACCTTCATCGCCGCGAGCACGTCGCGCTATACCCAAAATATCTGAGTGAGGGCGGCAATCCGGATGCGCCGGGACATTTCATTCACTATCTCTATTCGCGCGTTCCGACTTTTGCTTTTGTGCTGGAAGAACCGGCGTGGGATATCGGCACACTTGCGACCTATGAGCAGGTCCTGCGCGAATTTGCCGAACAGCCGCTTAAAGTTTGAATGACCGCCATGCCGCACTTTCGAATCCGAGATCTTGGCGGGCTCGGGGAAATGGTCGGTTCATGCCGGACCAGAAAAAAATCAAAATGTTAAAAAAAATTCTTTGCTTTATACTGCAAAAGCATTATTTTCACGCTAAGAAAACCACAGAAAAGGATTGAGACGCGATGATCAACAGGAAATTGTTTTTCGCGGGACTGGATCTGGGCGGGACTTTTCTCAAGTATGCCATCGGCAACCAGAACGGGACAGTGATCTACAAGGGCAAAAGGCCGAGTCGAGCGGATCAATCGCAGCAGGAAGTTTTTAAAGTGATGTTCGAAGCCGTCCACGAGCTGTTGGGCGTAGCGGATAAGCACAAGGGCGTATTGGCGGCCATCGGCGTCGGCAGTCCGGGGGCCATCGATTTCGAAAACGGCCGGCTGATCGGCAGCACGCCGAACATTCAGCATTGGGAGAACGCCGACATTCGGGCGCAATTGGAGGCCGAGTTTTCCATCCCGGTTTGGGCCGACAATGACGCGAATATCATGGCTTTTGCCGAAGCGCGTCACGGCGCTGCCGAGGGCGGCAAGAACGTCATCTGCGCTACGCTGGGCACCGGCATCGGCGGCGGCATTCTCATTGACGGCGAGCTGTATCGCGGAAAGAATTATACTGCGGGTGAAATCGGCCACATGGCGATCGTTCACAACGGCCTGCCGTGCAATTGCGGCAGCAGAGGGTGTTTTGAGCAATACGCTTCCGCACCGGCAATGGTCCGCCATTACGCCGAGATATTGGAAGCAAACGGAAAAAAGTTGCCGAAAGATGTTTCGACGGTGACGATCTTTGCCAATGCAGCGGCCGGCGAAAAGGAAGCGCAGCAGGCGATCGATGTAACCGTCGATTATTTAGGTACCGGCTTTGCAAGCTTGGCGAACATTTTCAATCCGGAAATCATCGTCATTGGCGGCGGTGTTGCCGAAGCCGGAGAGGAGTTTATCGCCAAGATCAGAGAGAATGTGTTCAGCAAGGCCATGAAGCCGACGCTCAAGGATCTCAAGATCGTCCGCGCCACGCTCGGCAACGATGCCGGCTTTATCGGCGCCATCATCTTGGCAGCGGAAATGTACTTTAAATCCAAGAAGCGGTTCTATCGCTTTAAAATATTCTGAGCTTACTTTATGGTCGCCCGTCATTCTCATCACAATTACTTGGTTTCTACGGACTCTTCGGGAGGCCTGTAGCTTTATAAATGAGTCTCAAAAAAAAGCCTTCCGATCCTCGGCAGGCTTTTTTGTTTTATGCAACCAATGGGAGGAAAATGAAACATTTCGTTGACATGCCGCCTACTGTTCTCAAGATCGGTCTGCCGAAAGGCAGCCTGCAGGAATCGACTTTCCGTTTGCTGGCAAAAGCCGGTTATCATTTTACCGTCAGCGAACGATCCTATTTTCCCTCGATCGAAGATGAAGAAATTGCCGCCATTCTCATTCGCGCGCAGGAGATTGCGCGCTACGTCGAGGACGGCGTATTCGACATTGGCTTGACCGGCCAGGATTGGGTGCTGGAAAATCGCGCCGATGTCGTTGAAGTTTCGACGCTGAGTTACTCCAAGCAGACCAATCGTCCGGTGCGCTGGGTGCTGGCGGTTCCGAATGATTCCGACATTCAAAGCGTCCGCGATCTGCAGGGCAAACGCATTGCCACTGAGATCGTCAATTTGACCCGGGACTGGCTCCAAAAGCACGGCGTTACGGCGGAGGTTGAATTTTCCTGGGGAGCGACCGAAGTCAAGGCGCCGACGCTGGTGGATGCCATCGTGGACGTAACCGAGACCGGCAGTTCGCTGCGGGCCAACAATCTGCGCATCGTCGAAACGCTGCTGGAATCGCGCACGGTTTTGATCGCCAACAAAAATAGCTGGGCCGATCCGCAAAAGCGCGAAAAGATCGAAAACTTTAACTTGATGCTGCAGGCGGCGCTGCAGTCGGAAGGCAAGGTCGGTTTAAAGATGAACCTGCCGAAAGAGAAACTCGACGGCTTGATGTCGCAGCTGCCGGCGATGAAAAAGCCGACCGTTTCGTACCTTTACGGTGAGGATTGGGTGGCTGTCGAGATCGTTGTCGACGAGAACAGCGTGCGTCGACTGATTCCGGCGCTCAAACGCGCCGGGGCGCAGGACATCATCGAATATCCCCTCAACAAAGTCGTTTATTAGGCGGCCGCTATGGAGATTATCACCGGAGAGCAGATTGCAGGATTTCTGGCGCGTTTCGAATCTCGGCGCAGCGGCGTCGCCGATGAGGTGGAAAGACGGGTCACGGCGATTCTGACGGCTGTGAAGCAGGAGGGGGATGCGGCGCTTTTCGAATTCGGCAAACGATTCGACGGCGTCGATTATCACCGCTTTCCTTTGCAGATTGCGGTGGAAGAGCTGGAGCAGGCGCATCGCTCGACGGACCCGCAATTATTGGCGGTCATTCGCGAAGCGCGCGACAACATTCGCCGCTTTCACGAGCGCGGCATGCCGCAATCATGGCTGACGTGGGAGCAAGACGGCGTCGTATTGGGACAGCGGGTGTTGCCGCTGGAACGCGTCGGCATCTACGTGCCGGGCGGCCGCGCCGCCTATCCCTCCTCGCTGTTGATGGGCGCGGTACCCGCGCAGACGGCCGGCGTCAAAGAGATCGTTGTCGCTACGCCGTGCAACACACAGGGAAAGACCAACGCCTTGATTTTGGCGACGGCTTTTGAGCTCGGCATCCGTCATGTCTTTCGCATCGGCGGCGCGCAGGCGATTGCGGCGTTGGCGTACGGCACGCAGAGTGTGCCGCGCGTCGACAAGATCGTCGGCCCGGGCAATATTTACGTCGCCACGGCCAAAAAAATGCTCTACGGCCAATGCGGCATCGACATGGTTGCCGGCCCCAGCGAGGTGCTGATCATTGCGGATGATTCGGCGGATCCTTGTTTCGTCGCCGCCGACCTGCTGGCTCAGGCTGAACACGACCCTCTGGCCTCGGCGGTTTTGGTGACCGACTCGGCCGTTCTCGCCGAGCAGACGGCCGCCGAGATCGATCGTCAATGCGCTCGGCTCAGCCGCAAAGCCGTAGTCAATGAAGCGCTGAGACAATACGGCGGCATCATCCTGTGCCGATCGCTGGAGGAATGCGCCGAGATCAGCAACCGCCTGGCGCCGGAGCATTTGGGTCTGCATGTCGAAAAACCATGGGAGCTTTTGCCCTTGATCCGTCATGCCGGAGCGATCTTTCTCGGCCATTATTCGCCCGAAGCGGTCGGCGACTATTGGGCAGGCCCCAATCATGTCCTGCCCACCAACGGCTCGGCGCGCTTTTTTTCGCCTTTGCGAGTCGAAGATTTTGTCAAAACCAGCAGTCTGGTTGCTTATTCTGCGGAGGCGCTGCGAAAGCACGGTGAAAAGATCGAACGCTTTGCCCTTGCCGAGGGCTTGGATGCGCACGCTGCAGCAGTTCGGCGGAGGCTGACGTGAGTTCCTGGTTCAAAGCGGCGGTTCTTTCCATGCCGGGCTATGTTTCGCCGCCGCAACAAAATTTCCGCGTCAAACTCAATCAAAACGAGAGTCCATTCGACGTCCCGATGAAAATCAAGCGGGAATTGGCGGAAAAAGCGGTCGAGTTATCCTGGAACCGCTATCCGGTCAATGAATCGCCGCTTCTTGCGCAAAAACTAGGCGAGCGGCATGGGCTCGGCGCCGAGAATATTTTGCTGGGAAACGGCTCCAACCAGCTGTTTCAAACTCTGCTCACCGCAGCGCTAGAGCCGAACGAGACGGTCGTTTATACCGTGCCGACCTTTTCATTGTACGAGCTCTATACGGCCGTTTACGGCGGCCGTTCCATAACGGTGCCCAAGCCGCCGGGCGAACCTTATCCGCTCGATCGCGTACTCGAGGCGATTCGCCGCCTGCGACCCAAACTGGTCTACCTTTGCTCGCCCAACAATCCCACCGGCGAGGAGATCGAACTCGCGCATGTTCGAGAGATTTGCTTTGCTGCGGAAGGCTTGGTGCTGTTCGATGAGGCTTATGCCGAGTTTACCGATCAAACCGCCGTGGACCTGCTGCCGGTCTGCCGCAATTTGATCGTTTCGCGGACCTTTTCCAAAGCCTTCAGCTTTGCCGGACTGCGTTTCGGCTATTTCATTGCGGCCGCCGAGGTCATTGCCGAACTGCGCAAAGTCAACCTTCCCTATAATATTAATCTGTTTACCGAAGCTGCGGCGCTGCGGCTGCTCGACAGCGAAAAAGAGATGCTGCAGCGCATCGACTATATTCTTCAAGAGCGCGAACGACTTTATCAGGAGCTGTGTCGATTCAAACAATTGCTCGTTTATCCTTCGAAGGCCAATTTTTTGCTGCTCAAACCGCAGACCAATTTAAATCTTTTTCTCGCTCTCAAGGAGCGCGGCGTTCTGGTGCGCGACGTCGGCAGTTATCCGCTTTTGAGCGGCTGCGTGCGGGTTACGGTGGGCTTGCGGGAGGAGAACGATTTGTTCCTCTCTGTTTTGAAATCTGTTTTGGAGGGATAAAAGGCATATTGATGCTCAGACAAGCCAAGGTTGCGCGAAAAACGGCTGAAACCGACATTTCGGTGGAACTGAATCTGGACGGCCAAGGCGAGGCCCGCGTCAGTACCGGCATCGGATTTTTTGATCATCTGCTGAGCGCCTTGGCCAAGCATGCGGCGTTCGACCTCAAACTCGAAGCGCAGGGCGATTTGCACATCGACGGACATCATACGGTAGAAGATGTCGGCATTGTGTTGGGCAAAGCCGTAGCCGAGGCGCTGGGCGATTGTCGCGGCATTCGACGGTTCGGCCATGCCTATTGTCCGATGGACGAGGCTTTAGCTCGAGCGGTTGTCGATATTTCGGGTAGACCGTTCCTCCATTTTGCCTGCGCCCTGTCCTGGCAAAAAATCGGCGAGTTTGAGGGCGAGCTGTTGGAAGAGTTTCTGCGGTCATTGGCAGTGAATGCGCGCATTACCCTGCACGTCGAGCTGCTGTACGGACGCAATCAGCATCACGCCGCCGAAGCGATGATCAAAGCAACGGCTCGCGCCCTGCGTCAGGCCGTGTCGCTCGACGATCGCCTGCACGACGTTCCTTCCACAAAGGGAGTTTTGGCGTGATTGTGATCATCGATTACGGTGCCGGCAATCTGCACAGCGTACAAAAGGCCGTGGAAAAGTGCGGCGCGGCGGTCGCTGTTACGCAGGCTCCTGACGATCTGGCTCGCGCTGAAAAGGTGATCTTTCCCGGCGTCGGTGCGTTCGGCAAAGCCGCTGAATCACTACAGCGGCTCGGTTTCTATTCCGCCATTCGCCGTTATGTAGAGACGGGCAGGCCGTTTCTCGGCATCTGCCTGGGCATGCAGATGCTGTTCGAACTAAGCGAAGAAAGTCCCGGCGCCGAAGGCTTGGGCCTGCTGTGCGGTACGGTGCGGCGACTGCCGTCGGGCGTAAAAGCGCCGCACTTGGGGTGGAATGCCGTGCGGCAAACCGGCGCGAGCCCGCTTTGGAAAGAGGTTCCTGACGGCGCTTATTTCTATTTTGCCCACTCTTTTTATGTTGATCCGGCGGAAAAAGAATGCGTTGTCGGTGTAACCGATTACGGCGGTGAAATCGCCGTGGCCGTCCGGCGCGGCAACTTGTTCGGTGTACAGTTTCATCCGGAAAAGTCGCAAAAGCTGGGACTGCAGGTGCTGAAAAATTTTGTTGCATTGACCCCGACATCCGCCGAGGGAGTTGAAAGCGGTCTTTTGCCGTAAAGCGGCAAAACCTGAAAACCGGCGAAAAGTCGTAAAAAATTGGAAAAAGCAAGGCATGATCATTTTTCCGGCAATTGATCTACTGAACGGTGCTGCGGTTCGGCTCAAGCAGGGAGCGGAAAAGTCGGCCAAGGTGTACAGCACGAATCCCGCCGAGACGGCGCGGCAATGGCAGGAAGCCGGTGCTGTTTTTCTCCATGTGGTGGATTTGGACGGCGCTTTCGGCAGGCCGGAGGTCAATACGGCGGCGATCGAAGCAATCCTGAAGGCTGTTACCATCCCTGTGCAGCTGGGCGGCGGCATTCGCAGCCTGGAGGACGCGGCGCGCCGGCTGGAAGCGGGTGTGCACCGAGTCATTTTCGGCACCGCCGCGCTCGAGAAACCCGAACTGATCGAGGAGAGTCTGGCGCGCTTTGGCGTCGAGCGCGTCGTCGTCGGCCTCGATGCCAAACAGAACAAAGTGGCCGTCAAAGGGTGGGAGGAGCAGACCGATGCGGATCTGTTTGCTACGGCAAAGCGGATGCGCTCTCTGGGCGTGGAGCGCATCATCTACACGGATGTCGGCCGCGACGGCCTGCTGTCGGGTCCGAATCTGGCCGCCGCCGACAGCTTGGCGCGGCAGACCGGTTTGAAGGTCATCGCCTCGGGCGGCTTTTCCGAACGTCGGCATTTTGCCGAGCTGGCGGCTCTGCATAATCCGTTGATCGAAGGGGCGATCGTCGGCACGGCGCTGTATGAAAAAAGATTGCAGTTGAGCGATTTGATCAACGAGTTTCAGAAAGTTTATGTTGGCTAAAAGAATCATTCCTTGTCTGGACGTCAAGGACGGCCGCGTAGTCAAAGGCATTCAGTTCCTTAATTTGGCCGATGCCGGCGATCCGGTCGAGCAGGCGCGCTATTATGACGAGCAGGGCGCCGACGAACTGGTGTTCTTGGACATTACGGCCTCTTATGAGCGGCGCAACATTATGTTGGACGTGGTTCGTCGCACCGCCGAGCAGGTGTTCATGCCGTTGACGGTCGGCGGCGGCGTGCGTACCGTAAAGGACGCCCAACTGCTGCTCAAGAGCGGCGCCGATAAAGTGACGATGAACACTGCGGCCGTGCTCAATCCGGAGCTTATTCGCCAATGCTCCGAACGGTTCGGCGCCCAAGCAACGGTGGTGGCCATCGACGCAAAAAGATGGGACGACACTCATTGGCGCGTGCATATTTACGGCGGCAGAACGGCGACCGAGCTCGATGCGCTCGAGTGGGCGCAGCAGGCCGAATCATTAGGCGCCGGAGAAATCCTGCTGACCTCCATGGACCGCGACGGAACGCAGGCCGGCTACGACATCGAACTAACCCGCACCATCGCCACGGCCGTTTCCATTCCGGTGATTGCTTCGGGCGGCTGCGGCGCCGTAGAGCATTTTGTGCAGGTCTTTAAACAAGGCTGCGCCGACGCCGCGCTGGCCGCATCGATCTTTCATTACCGCAGCAATTCCATTCGCGATGTTAAAAAAGCACTGCAGGAGAACGATATTCATGTCCGATATTGAACAACTGACGCTCGACGCTTTTACCGAACGATTGAAATTCGATGCGAACGGCCTGATTCCGGCTATTATTCAGGATGCAGGCGACGGCGCCGTCCTGATGCTTGGCTACATGAACCGCGAGAGTCTGCGCATGACCCTGGAGAAGAAAAAGGTCACTTTCTGGAGCCGATCGCGGCAGGTTTATTGGACAAAAGGCGAGACCTCGGGAAATTTCCTCGAGCTGGTCGATCTCAAAGCCGATTGTGACGGCGACGCGCTTTTGGTCACGGCAAAAGCTTACGGCCCAACTTGTCATACCAATAAACGCAGCTGCTTTTCCTGGCGACTTGCCGAATGGGAGAAATGAACCTCAAAAAGCGAAATCGCCGCCTTCTGTGGGCAATTCTTTTTCAATGCCTTTTGACGGCGCCGGTTAACGCCGATGCGGCTTTTATAGTCGAAAACATGGGCAGCTTTGTCTATCCGGGTAGCAGAGGAGATGAGGAGGCAGGCCTTCGCTTGACCGAAGCAGAAAAAAACAAATTTCCCAATGCCAAGGTGACGGTGGTTTCGCGATTGACCGCAGATCCGTTTGCCCGCGTCGTTCAGCATTACCGCGCGCTCTGCAATGCGCCGAGCATGGAAAAAAACCGATATTGCCGCTTCGAATTCTCGCGCATCAATGACCAACCCGCCTCACGCATCGAAATCTTTTCCGAAAACATTACTAAACTTGCCGACGATTTAAGGCCGACGCGAATCAACCTGTTTTTTGTCCAGGATGCAAGTGCATCAGCCGATCCGAACAAGGAAATGGAAATTTTCCGAATGCTCAAGAGACGGCTCGGCGTTTATTGCTATCCAAATGCAATTCCCGTGGAAAAATACGCGGAACGCGAGAGAAAGACCTATGATGCGGACACGGAGGTCTATGTACTGGACACTACAGATGACTTTGACAAGGTGCATCAGCATTTCCGCAGGCTGGCCGGTCCGTTTTATGTCCGTATGTCCATGGATGGAAACATTTGGATGCGCGATTTCGAAATCGACATCAGTCGGGCGCTTTCACTGGAAGAATTCGACAAAAAGGTTGTGCTGATGGTGGAAGAAAATCCGCTGGTGCCCAACGCCCGCGGTGCGCTTCGGCCTTTGCGAGGCCATGTTTTTCTGATTTATTACATTTGGAAGCGCAGTCCGGAAGAGTTGAAGGAACTGCGCCAAAACTCCGACCGGCAGAATGCGCCTTAAAAGTTATACTCATCAGCCTTCATTTTATCGGAGGGAGCCTATGCGTTTGATGATCATTGCGCTCTTGTTGATGGTCTTGCCGGCGTGTCAAAAATCAAGGCCGACGATACTCGCTCAGAGGCCGCCCATGGGATGGAACAGCTGGGACTGTTTCGGCTCGGATGTCACCGAAGAGCAGGTCAAGGCCAACGTCGAGCTTATGGCCGAGCATCTAAAGCCGTACGGATGGGAATACATCGTCATCGATTTGGGATGGTATCTGAGCCCGGAACGGACCATCCATACCTTCAAAAACGATAACCCTCCGCAGCTCATCGACGAATACGGGCGGTTGATTCCAGACCCGCGCAAATTCCCGTCGGCTGCGGACGGCAAAGGCTTCAAACCGCTGGCCGACTATATTCATGCCAAGGGGCTCAAATTCGGCATTCACATCATGCGCGGCATTCCTCGGCAGGCGGTCGAGCGGAATACGCCGATTTTCGGTACCGACTTTCGAGCTGCTCAAGTCATTGCTCCTACTGACACCTGCATCTGGTACGACGGGTTGATCGGCATTGATATGAATCATCCGGGCGGTCAGGCCTATTACAATTCCATTGCCCGACTGTACGCCGAGTGGGGTGTGGATTACATCAAGGCAGACGACATGTCCAGTCCCTATCACGCGGCGGAAATCGAAGGTTTGTCGAATGCTCTCAAAACCTGCGGTCGGCCGATCGTCCTCAGTTTGTCGCCCGGTCCGGCGCCGCGCGATCGGCTCGAGCATCTGCGCCGACACGCGCAGCTGTGGCGCATCTCGGGCGATTTTTGGGACGACTGGAAGTTTCTCTACCGCCAGTTCGAACTATGCAAACTGTGGGAAGGGGCGGCAATCCCCGGCGGCTGGCCGGACGCCGACATGCTGCCGCTCGGCAAGCTGCGCAAGACCGGGCCGGACGATTACGTCGCCCATCACATGGGGAAAACGGCTGAAGAAATCACCAACGAGTATTCGCGCTTCAGCGACGTGGAAAAGCAGACGCTGATGACCTTGTGGTGCATCTTTCGCTCGCCGCTCATGTTCGGCGGCCACCTGCCCGAGACCGACGATTTTTCGCTGAAACTGATTACCAACGCCGAAGCTTTGGCGGTCAACCAAGCAGGCCGTAACCCTCGGCAAATTTACCGCAACGATCCGCTGATCGCCTGGGCTGCCGAGGCCGAAAATTCCGATGCGCGCTATGTTGCTTTGTTCAATATCGATGATCACGAACCGCGTACGATCTCGATCGGCTGGGATGCCCTCGGGTTATCGGGCGAATGTACAGTCCGCGATCTTTGGGCTCAGAAAGATTTGGGTTCTTTTCACAGCCTGTTCAGCGTCGAATTGCCTCCGCACGGCAGCGGGTTGTATAGAATCGAGAAAAAGTGACGGTGATTGGGAAGGGGGAGAATGGAGAGGGGAGAGGGGAGAAGGGAAGAAGGGAGAAGGGAGAAGGGAAGAAGGGAGAAGGGAGAAGGGAAGAAGTCGAAAGTCCTAGGTCGAAGGTCGAAAGTCCAAAGTCGAAGGTCCGAAGCGGAAGGAAGACCGGAGAAGGAAGAAGGTTACGGGAGCAGGTGCATAGGGACGTGTAGTTTTCGGGGGACTATAAGTACAGGGGATTTGTTTTTCAAAGTGTAACAGGTATAAGGGCGTGAGAAATGCTTTCCGATTGGTTTTATTTTGACGCGGGATGCCCCCGGCGCTGCGACCAGTTGTCAAACGGGGGGCGGGA
>JAPDQV010000056.1:0-15730 GCA_034505495.1 candidate division KSB1 bacterium
GCCGGTCGCGCCCCGCGCGGGCGCGTGGATTGAAACTCTGCTGTGCAGTACTTTTCTGGTATGGCAGGGGCTGTCGCGCCCCGCGCGGGCGCGTGGATTGAAACTCAAGGCAAAAAAAGGAGCATCCCATGCAGCAAAAGCGTCGCGCCCCGCGCGGGCGCGTGGATTGAAACCGATCCCCGGCCCCTGACTCCAATCGCTTGCACTCAGTCGCGCCCCGTGCGGGCGCGTGGATTGAAACAGCGCGCCGAGGACTTGAGTTCCCTTTACCATTACGTCGCGCCCCGTGCGGGCGCGTGGATTGAGCCGCCGGCATCAATGCCGGCGCTAATTATTAACGCATCGGAATTCGTTGGGGCGCGATGCGCGCGGATCGAAACCGCCGGCACGAATACCGGATCTGCTCGTAAACGCGGGGGGATTCATTGAGGCGGGCGGATCGAACCGTTGTCGAAAATGCCGGTGCTCATTATGCATTCGCGGGGATTCGGACAGGCAAATGCGGTATGACCAGGCGGCATCCATCCCGGCGCCGGCAATTAACCTGTCGGCATACGCTCGGCCAGGCGAAAAATTTTTCGCTTGATTTCTGCCGAGAAAAAGCCCTCCCTGCTGAACCCCGCAGCGGCTGACGGATCAGCCGGTGCATTTTAGGTCTCAATATCCTTCACTTGGCTTTGTTCGCCTGTTTGCCGCTTGATTTTCGTGGGGATTTCGATATATTTCTCCGTACATAATTTCCGTTGAGATCGCATGAAACTGTTTTGGATAACGCTTGCCGTGCTTTCGGCTGCTGCAGCCGAGTCGCCGACAGCCGCTGATCCACTCTCGGAACCCTGGCGTTGGCGTCGATTCCCGCAGCTTGAAAATCTCGGCATCCGCTGCATGGCCCAGGGAAACGACGGCACTCTTTGGTTCGGCGGAACGGCCGGATTGGCCGCGTATGACGGACTGAATTGGCAGGTTTACGATTCCACGGCCTTTGATTTCAACGGACAGATCAATGCCGTGCTGCCGACCGACTCGGCTGTCTATATTTCCTCCCACGGCGGCTTGTGGCAGTTGGCTGAAGGAAAATTCCAACGCATCTTTCCAACCGCGTGGCCTTATTGGGTGGAAGTATCCGATATGGCGACCGTCCGCAATGCCTTGTATGCAGCCACCCGCTTTGGAATTTTGCGATATGTTCGCGGTCAACTGACCTTGTATACCCTTGCCGAGCAGGAGCAGGCAGTCAAGAAATTGGCGCCGTCGGCAAAGGTCGTCTTTTTACCCCAGCGGTTGGCGGTTCGCGAAGCCTGGCCCGAGGGCGCCGGTTTTTACGCTCCTTCCAACCTGGTGACGCAGATGATCGTTCAGGGGCCGGCGCAGCAGGCCGGACTCTTGATCGGCGATTATCTTCCGTTTTTCCTTTCTCACCCCAACTTTGAGCTCTTTTTTCTCGGCAGTCCGTCCGGCTCGCAGGCCGAGCTGCAGTTCCTGCGTTCGCAAAACCAGCCCCTGCAGAGCGTCAAAATACGCAGCGCCGCCTTTTCGGATTCCCTGAACATGTGCGAAGTGGAAATGCTCTGCCGAGACCGCCATGACCGCCTCTGGCTCAATATAAACGGCAGCCTCGTTTATCGCGTACCGGTGCGGCCCGACGGTGAACTCGATTTTCATGGCGCGGTTGTCGAAAAGCTTCCATTGGATCATCCCTATTCCCGCAAATTTGCCATGCACCATGCCGCGGACGGCAGATACTGGATGATTGCCGATGATCCGCTTATCGGCGTTTTGACTCGGAAAGAGTCGGATAAGGCTTGGAAGAGCATCGATTTGGCCAAAGCGGGCGGTTCCAACCAAAATTTGTCGATTATCGAAAGTCAGGACGGTATCATATGGATCACCGGCCACAGTGCGCTGCACGGTTTCGACGGGCAGTCTTGGCGCATTTACACCAGCGAAACCACGCTGTTGCCTCATGCAAGACTTTACGGTCTGTTCACCAAAGAAAAAGAATTTTGGCTCTTCGGCCTGGCCTCGCACGTCTTCCGTATCGACTACGGCAGCGAGACCTGGCATACCTTCCCGGAGATGCTGTTTCAGTGTCGGTCGCCGCTCAGCGGCGACTGGTTTCTCCGCTATGACGGCATCATCCTGCAGCATCATCAAGGCAAATGGAAAATCCATCATGTTTTGGACACGCCCATGGCGGCAGCCGTCATTCGCACCGGGGAAGTGTGGGTCTATGGAGGTGATAATGGATCCGCGGCGGCAGCTCGTTTCGACGGCGCGGCGTGGCAGGTTTATCGTTTTCCCGAACTTTCCGCCTGCATCGATTACCGCGCATTTTGCGAGCGTCGCGACGGAAGTTTGTGGTTCGGCGCCGGTTCGGATGCCTTTACCGACGCTCGACAAAAAGGCGGCATGATTTGCTTTGTCAAAGAGAACGGCATCTGGAAGCCGCAGCATTTAGCGCCGCCTGCAGTGCCGAAAGACGTCGTCAACTTGGCCGAGGACAACGAAGGCTGCCTTTGGTTCAGCGGCTGGCGGTTGTTCCGGCTGGATGGCAACGGCGTTTCTCCCGTCAATCAGCCCTCCGAGCTTGCCCTCCCGTGGATCGATGCGATGCTCAGCGATCCCCAAACAGGTGATCTGTGGATCAGCAAAGGAGGCACGGGTCTTTTCCAAAAAACCGCTGCGGGATGGCGACTACACACCCAGGCGGACGGCCTTGCCGACAATCTGGTTACAGCGATGTTGATCGATACCCTGAATCATCGCTTGTGGGCGGCCACGCCGAACGGCATCAGCGCCTATGATCCTGCCCTTCGCCAATGGAAGACCACCGTGCTGCCGCCGGAGCTGGTCATCGGTCGTGAAGGCGGCACGCTTCGGCTGACTCCTGACGGCCGAGTGTGGGTCAATCGCGCTCCGCGCTCATGGCACAAACGCTATCTGCAGCCCTTTGTCGAGCCCCGCGAAAGAATTCGTTGTATATCGTATCTTCCGGATCGGCAGGCGCCGGAAACTCGAATCGAGATGAGTAACCAAAGAGTGCCCCCCTCGGGCAACGCGTTGATCTCTTGGTCCGGCGAGGATGTCCGCCGCCGCACTGCCGGCGAGGAACTGGAATTTTCGACACGCCTGGACGGCGGACCGTGGTCGCCGTTCACACAGGAACGTCAAAATGTCCTCATCGGCCTCTCTCCCGGACGTCATACCTTTGAGGTTCGCGCCCAGGACCGCGATTTCAACATCGATCCGACTCCGGCCTCCATCGAATTCGTTGTGCTGCCGCCGATCTGGAGGCAGCCCTGGTTTATCGCTTTGATCTTGGCCTTTCTGGCCGTCATTCTGATCTATGAAATCCGCATTCTTCGCCGCAACCGCAGGATTCACGAGCTGGATCAGCTGAAGCTGCGGCTGTTTACCAATATCTCGCATGAGCTGAGAACGCCGCTGACCCTGATTTTGGGACCTTTGGAAAAACTGCGCGCCGCACGCGACCGCTACGATGAGGCAACTCTGCAAACGTTCGACCTGATGCATCGCAACGCCGTAAGGCTGTTGACTTTGGTGACGCAGATCATGGATTTCCGCAAAATGGAAGAGAGTACCCTGCGACTGGAGCCGAGCTTGGGCGATCTAGCTCAATTCATTCGCCGAGAATTGGAGACTTTTGCGCCGTATGCAGCGGAAAAGAATATTGCTTTACAATTCAAATCGGAACCCGCCTCGGTGTGGGCCGAATTCGATCTCGACAAAATGCAGAAAATCCTGCAGAACCTGGTCGGGAACGCCTTGAAATTTACCCCTGCCGGCGGATCGGTCTCGGTAACTTTGCGGCAGCAGGGCGAGGACGTTCGTCTTTGGGTCCAAGACACCGGCATCGGCATTCCGAAGGCGCATTTGCCGCGATTGTTCGAACGCTATTACCAGGTTTATGACAAACGGGCTCAGGCGAATCAGGGCGCGGGCATCGGCCTGGCTTTGACGCGCGAGCTGGTGGAACTGCACGGCGGCACCATTAGTGTGGACAGCGAGCTCGATAAAGGCACCCGTTTCGAGATCCATCTCCCCATTGCTGCGACAAAAGAAAGCGAGGCGCCGTATAAAGAGAGCGATGATCGACCGCTCGTTCTGGTCGCCGACGATCACGCCGATATTCGCCGCTTTATCGCCCAGGAACTGAAAGAGTTTCGCATCCTCCAAGCCGAAGACGGCCGCCTGGCATTCGAACTGGCGCTCGAGCACATGCCGGATGCGGTCATTGCCGACGTGCTGATGCCGAACATGGACGGCTTGGAATTGACCGCGTCTTTGAAGCAGCACGAGTTGACGAGCCATATCCCGGTGATTCTTCTTACGGCGCGAACTTCGCAGCAGCATCAGATCGAAGGGCTGCAGATCGGCGCGGATGATTATTTGACCAAGCCGTTTCAAGTCGAAATTCTTCGGACCAAACTGCATAATCTGATCAACATCCGTCGGGAACTGCGGGAGCGCTATCGTCGGGAGATCTGGCTCAAACCGCAGGACATTGCTCTTACCCCTCGGGACGAAGAATTCCTGAACCGCGCCATGGCGGTGATCGAGTCGCACATGGACGATGAAAACTTGAATGTAGGACTGTTTGCGCAGAAACTCGGCATGTCGGTGTCGTCGCTGCATTCCAAGCTCAAAGCGCTGACCGGTCAAACCTGCACCGAGTTCATCAACCATCAGCGCATGAAGCGGGCCGCAACTCTGATGGTCCAGGGCAAACTGAGCGCCAAAGAGGCTGCTTTTCGCGTCGGATTTTGGGATCAGGCCTATTTTTCCCGCGTCTTTAAAAAAGTCTTTGGACAATCCCCTACCCAATATACCAAATCCCGACCGCAATTACCCTAAAGCCGATTTGTAAAATTGTCCAAATCTTCCGCAAAATAGTCCTAACGTATCTTTGTCCATCCTTTTAAATTATGCCGTCATAAGTCATTTCATGATTGTTACGGAGGTATAAAGTCATGCGGTTTGTTTTATCCGGTTTGCTTATAGTTTTTTTGTTTGCATCTATCACGGTTTTCGCCCAAACAACACGAAAGCCGCTGCCGCTGGGGACTGAACCTGTCCGCGATGACGCTGCGTGCGACAGCCCGAGTTTCCTTGACGGATTGATGCTTGAAAGTCCCTATATCCATGAGTACACAGCCTACAAAGGATCGATTGTTGTCGACGGCGATTCGAGCGATGCCGATTGGCAGGCGATTCCGTGGGCGCGCTGCGACGCCTGGAAAAATGACGAAGAGAACCTCCCCGTCAAAATCACCTTTAAGGAAGAGTTCGACAAGGTGTGGACGTCCTGGCAGGATCGCGATATTCAGTTCAAATGGTTATGGAACCCAGATGCGGGGGTCATCTATCTGCTGGTCAAAGATATCGATGATGCGCGGGAATTGTCGCCTGCGGCTTGGGATGAATTCAAAGGCGCCGAATCTTTGGGCCAGGACTTGTGGAAAGGCGACTGCTTTGAACTCGGCTTTGCGCCGATGGTCAACAACGAGCCGCCGAAAGAGATGATATGGAAACACGAAGGCTATTTTATCGACGTCGACGGCATGGAACGCTTTTTCCCGGTGGCCGCAGGCTGGCAGGGCAGCGAGAATCCGCTTGAGCTTGTCGACGGAGACTGCCCCTCCACCTGGGAAGAGACCAGCGGCAAGGCCATTCGCCTCACCAAAAATGAAAGCGGCACGGTAAAGGTGTGGGAGCTGGCCCTCAAGCTGCTCCCGGGCATGGAAGAAGGCAGCGTCTGGGCCTGGGGTATGCAGGTGGATGAAGGCGACGAGTACATCGGCGACAACAATCGACAGGGCTACTTTATGTTCGGCGGAGGCAAGCGCAATCCCGGCACATGGAGCTCGATGCTGTTGAGCAGCGAACGCGTTCCCGCCGCGGCTGTGAAAAATCGCCCCGTTGTCGCTTCCGAGTTCCGCCTGTTGGGCAATTACCCCAACCCGTTCAATCCCAGTACGACTATCTCGTACATCCTGGATCGCCGTGCGCATGTGAATTTGAGCATTTTTGACGTCAACGGCCGCAAAGTGACCGAATTGGTCAATACCGAACAACCGGCCGGCGCCTATGCCGTACGCTGGGATGCGCGAGATGCGGCCGCAGGAATCTATTTTTGCCGGCTCCAAGCTGAAGGCCAAGAAGCAGTGCACTCCCTGGTTTTGGTTAAGTAAGGAAGAGGGGGCGGGCATTCCATATAAATGCCCGCCTCTGCCGGCTCTCGGTTGATTTTTTACGATAATTGCCTCTATAAAACCTACCTGCCATCTACCCCCAAGGCCGAGCAGAGCGATCTGCTCGGCCTCCTTTTTGCCGTAATAATCTTATGGCAAAACGCAATTGGCAAATAAATAGGTAGAATGCCTAAAAATCGAAAATCTGTATTCTTTAGCCTTATCGGGCTGCGCAGCAGCTTAGCCTTCCGGGTTTTCACTCCATACAGAACCTTTTTTCCCAAATTGCGTTTACCCCCAAGCCAAAACCGGCATGACCATAATATAAGCTGAGAAATTTTGGTATTGGTAAAAAAAGGGCCGTATTCATGAAGACTCGCTTTCTTTTTTGTGTGCTTTTTGCCGCCGTCGGTTTATTTTCCCAGGAGCACGTCGATTGGTCATACAATTCGGCGCTTTACGAGGTCAATTTGCGGCAGTACACGTCCGAAGGCACTTTTGCCGCTTTTCGGGAGCACCTCGATCGCCTGCAGGAGTTGGGCGTCTCTATTCTCTGGTTTATGCCGATTCATCCGATCGGCGAAAAGAATCGTTTGGGCAGGCTCGGCAGTTATTATTCGGTGCGCGATTATCTGGACGTCAACCCGGAATTCGGTACGCTCGAAGAGTTTAAAGAGCTGGTTGAGGAGCTGCATAGCCGCGGCTTTTATGTGCTGATCGATTGGGTCGGCAATCATACCGCCTGGGACAATGTGCTGACCGTCGAGCATCCGGAGTGGTACGTGCACGACGATCTCGGCCGCTTTATTGCGCCGCCCGGCACCAACTGGAGCGATGTCATCGAACTTGACTATTCTCAGGCCGAGTTGCGCCGCTACATGATCGACGCCCTCAAGTTTTGGGCGCTGGAGGTCGGCGTCGACGGCTTTCGCTGCGACGCGGTCGACATGATGCCGCGCGACTTTTGGGCGCAGGCGATCGCAGAGCTCAAGGCCGCCAAACAGAGTCTTTTTTTCCTCGCCGAAGTCGACAGCCGCGATTGGCACGACGTCGGTTTCGACATGACCTATGCCTGGGGTTGGTACGGCTTCGGCAGCGGCGTTCTCAAGCGCGTCGCCGACGGCAAAGCGACCGCCGCGGAGGTCAATTCGTACCTGCTCGGCGAAAAGAGCCGTTTTTCCGGCTGCTATCGCCTCTATTTTACCGCCAATCATGACGAAAACTCGTGGCAGGGCACCACGCGTGAGCTCTTTGGCGACGCCTCGACGCTCTTTTGGGTGCTCTCGGCGACAGTGCCGGGCATGCCGCTCATTTACAGCGGTCAGGAAGCGGGATTGGATAAACGACTCAAGTTCTTTGATAAGGACGAGATCGAATGGCGCGACCACCCCGATGCCGAGATCTTTCGCACCCTCCTGCAGCTGAAACGTCGCTGCAGAGCCCTGTGGAATGGTTCCGAAGGCGGCTCCTATCAGCGCGTCTACACCGACAACGATCGCAAGATTCTCGCCTTTCTGCGCAGCCGCGACGGGGACCGCCTTTTGGTTGCGGCCAACCTGACGGCCGAAACGCAGACTTTATCTTTTAAGGGCGAAACGGCATCAGGCCGCTGGCGGGAAGTTTTCAGCGGCGATACGCTTTCGGTGACCGCGCAGACGACCGTCACATTGCCTGCTTGGGGTTATCGCGTCTATGAAGGATTGACCTCGGATACCGGCATCAAGAACGGCGCCCGCCCGCCGTCCGTTGAAGAGAGTTGGGTGCGCGCTTTCCCCAATCCCTTTAATTCGGCTTTGGTTTTCCAAGTCGGCGCCGCAAACTCGGCGGTGATAGAGCTTTTTGATGTGCGCGGCCGTCGAGTCAAAAGGCTGCAGACGAACGGCGGAGCGATTTTCTGGGACGCCCGTAACGAAAACGGAGAACACGTCGCCCCCGGAACCTATGTTTACCGCGTGATTCATCCCGGCCGTCGGCTGCAGGCCAAAGTGGTTTATCTCCCTTAAGCCTTGACGGCACGGATCCGAGCTGCGAAGGAGACGGCAGAAACAGTTTCAAAATCGCTTGGGCCGGGCAACGGCAGCGAACTAAAAAAATAAAAAAGCGCAGGTCAGGCGGCCTGCGCTTTTTTATTCAGGATTCAGGAGGGTTATTTGAGCAGCGTCATCCGCTGGATAAGGCGATGGCTGCCGGCCTGCAGCACCGCGACATAGACGCCGCTGGGCAGGTCACGGCCGTCGAAAGTGACCTGATGCGTTCCGGCTTCATAGTAACCTTCGGTCAGCAATGCCGTTTCTCGACCCTGCAGATCGAAAACGCGCAGTGAAATCTGTCCGGCTTCCGGCAGGGCAAAAGTAAGCGTGGTCGTCGGATTGAAGGGGTTGGGGAAATTGGGATAGAGCGCAAACTCGGTCGGCAGAGTACCGAATTCAGCCGTTTCTTTGGCCAGTCCGGCCGGTACGATGCGGAAGACGGCGTTGCTTTGATCCCAAGGATTGCCGTCCGCCGTATCCTGGACCTTGATCAGGCATTGATTGGAAATGACATTCGGCACCAGCCAGTAATTATCACCTGCCGCCCCTTGATGTTCGGCGATGACCGTCCATGTGACGCCGTTGTTGGCGCTGAAGAGAATTTGCGTTAATCCGTTAAAAGCATACTCTCTCCATTTGATGATATAAACGGTGCCGGCAATCAAGGTTTCTCCGCCGTTGGGTTGAATTAACGTGATGGACTGCTTAGCCGGCGGCACAACGGCAAAAAAGCCGCGGTTTATGTCGGTGACGCCGGAGGAACCGCGGATCCTCATCACAACTTTGGGGCGGTTCAATGTCGCCGGGACGTTCCATACATAGGTTCCGGTGTTGGGAGCGCCGCTGACGACAGGCACGTTAAACGTTGCACCCTGATCGATGGAAAGGTCGATGTTGACGGTCGCACCGGCGTTAGTGGAATTCCACTGAATCGTATAAACCGTGCCGGGAGGAATCAAATCGCCCATTTGCGGAGCCAAGATGCGAAGCTGCGAGGTCGGTGTATTCGTCGGCACAAACGCCAGGTCATTCGTGATGATGATCTGGTCCAATCGCGTCTCTTTTTCGCGGTTATTGATCATGATGGTGTGCGGTCCGGCAGTAAAATTGAAAATCACCGGGTCGAACTGCGGATTGCTGTAATCGCCGGTGCCGCGATCTGAGACTCGGTCCCACTCGTACTTGTTGCTTTTCGGCGTTTCCCAGATCATTTCCGGACCGTTGTCGACCTTTACAAAGAACGAATTGGTGAATTGATCGCGGCCATTGACGCGGCCCCAGATGACATAATTGCCCGCCGTCGGAATAACCACCTGAAATTTCGCCCAGCCGCGACGATTGATGCCGTAGCCCATGATGCAGGCATTGCCGAACGCTTCGCCGTCCGTGACAACCTTCATCGGTCCGGTCAGCACCGCGGATTCCGCTTCCAGAGTGATGGTCGTTGCG
The DNA here is from genome assembly GCA_034505495.1 of candidate division KSB1 bacterium. Classification (NCBI taxonomy): domain Bacteria; kingdom Pseudomonadati; species Candidatus Zhuqueibacterota bacterium. Next base: position 9,692 of record JAPDQV010000056.1, read on the forward strand.
GCAGTAATCTGATGTGTCGCCGACACCGGCTGCAGAGTGTCTGCTCCAAAAAGCATCAAGGGAAGAACAGCCGCTGCAAAAAGAAGAAAAACGCTTTTCATAATGCTGCTCCTTAACTTAAATTGTTGATTGTCGGGTATAAAATTTTACTTCCCATAGCAATATATCATCTGTTGCAACGTTTTGCAGAGAAAAATTTTTCCGTTGTAACTCTATGTCGATGCTAGTTCAACCTGCTGACCCTACTTACTGCCGAAGCGGCAAAGGTACTTTTAATACCTTTCCTGAATGAAAGGGCTATATCCGATAGTAAGCCATAAGAAACGCTATGGCTACAAGATTCGTGAGGTTGGAAAAGCTTATTATATCAATCAGAACGAAAGTCGAAAAATGGCCAAAGTCGTAAGCAAGTCAATTCTATAAACAATATTCGCCTATAGAAATTTCCTGTTTTATTTTTTTATAATCTATTTATACATTTATCGCTTGAAATTCATATCCTATTTCGTTAAAGTTTATCAACTTAAAAACAGGAAGGGATCTAATGAAAACAAAAGCACTCGTTTTTGTGGTGACGTTATGTATTGGCGTTTCCGCCTACGCGGGCGGGAAGGTGCTCGAAGGCTTGAGTATGAAGAGCAAGATTCTGCCTTATGCAGTCAATTACTGCATTTACCTCCCCGAAGGGTACGATGAATCGACCCGCCGCTATCCGGTGGTCTATCTGCTGCACGGCTATTCGGATCAGGAATGGGCGTGGGTGCAGTTCGGCGAGGTACAGCTGGCCGCCGACCGCGGCATTGCTGAGCGCGAAATTCCGCCGATGATCATCGTCATGCCGGACGGCAAAGTGACCTTTTACGTCAATGATTACCAAGGCAAAGACCGTTGGGAGGATATGTTCATCCAGGAGTTCATCCCCTTTATCGACGCGACCTATCGAACGCGGCCGCAGAAGGAATTCCGCGGCATTTCCGGCTTGTCGATGGGCGGCTACGGCTCGCTCAAATTTGCCATGCGCTACCCCGATCTGTTTGCCGCCTGCGCCGCCTTCAGCGCCGCCGTGTGGGAAGATGATGAGCTGATCGGCGAAAATACGCGCCGCAATTACAATGACTTTTTCGGAAAGATTTTCGGGCCGTTGGTAGACGGCCAACTGCCGCCGTATTTTCGCGAGTATCATCCTTTGGACTTGGCCAAAATGCGACCCGTCGAGGAGTTGAAAAAGGTGCGCTTTTACATTGACTGCGGGGATGATGATTTTCTCATCAACGGCAACATGGCGCTGCACAAGGTGATGAGGCAGCGGCAGATTCCGCATGAATTTCGGGTGCGCGACGGAGGTCATACCTGGCCGTATTGGCGGACCGGCATAACCGAAGGACTCAAATTCATCGGCGAGAGTTTTCATCGCTTTTGAGTGCAGCGGAAGAAAATTGATCTCGACCTCTCATCGCATGAGATCACGCAGCGACGAGCAGATCCGCAGCAGTTTTTAGCAGCTTTTCTATGCAATTTACCGGAACAATCTTCTGCGGCCTTGGGTTTCAGTACCACGCGGTTTAGAGGGAAAGGCATGAAGGAAATCGGCATAATTGTACAGGTCGACGATGGTCGCGCCGTGGTGCAGATTAACCGCAGCGAGAACTGCGGCTCCTGTACGGCCTGTCAAGCGTTCGGCGAAAATGTGATGCGAGTGGAGGCCGCCAACCCGATCGGCGGTCGCGTCGGCGATCGTGTTCAAGTGGTCATCGAGCCGCGCCGGGTCGTAAAGAGTGCCGCCCTGGTGTTTCTGTTGCCGCTCGTCTTTATGGTCGGCGGCTATTTCGTCGGCGCCGCTTTGTGGTCTGCTCATCGCGAACCGGGCGGCATTATCGGCGCAACCCTCGGCTTGAGCATGGCGTTTTCGCTCCTGCGTCTTATTGATCATCGGTACGCCGCCACCCTACAAGATGACGCCGTCATTGAAAGAATTGTTTGAACAAGAGGCGAATCGGAATTGAGAATGAAAAATTTGGGGTTTTTTTGCCTGCTGCTGTTTACAGCCTATGCCGCCGGAGGAGCGGAGCTTAGGCTGCTTTCTGCAGGTGAAAAGCAGCTTTTCGTGGAATGGACTTTGGATTCTTTGTTGCGGCGCGAAGTGCCTGGCAAAGAGGAAATTTTTACAGTCCTTTCATTTACCGGCGCCGATTGGTACGGCGAACTCGGCGGACCGCGCCTGCCGATCAAAAATGCGCTGGTCGGCCTGCCGATCGAGGGGGAGGCGCAAATCCAGGTCATCGAAGATGAGACCGAGACTCTGACGAATCTTCTTCTTGCCCCGACACCCCGTCTCGAGCGGACGGAAATAGGCTTTCGCGAAATCTATGAAATAAATCCACAGCTCTACCAGGCGTCCGCTCCGACCTTTTCTGAACCGGTTCGCCTCGACGAACCTTACTGGTTTCGCGATCAACGTGTCGCCGCATTGCACATCTTTCCTGTTTCCTATGTGCCGTCGCGCAGAGAGGCGGTAGTGCACAAGAGGATGGTCATTCGCATCGATTTTCCGGCAACCAACGATCTGCCGGTCGCCCGCCCATCGGACGACGAACCGCTTTATCGGTCGCTGCTGCTGAACTATGAACAGGCGCGAACTTGGCGACGGCAGACGTCACCGGCCCTCCGCCGTCCGGCGATGAGTCAATTTGCCGGCGACAATTGGTTCAAGATCGTTATTTCAGCCAAAAATGCTCCTAACCGCGAGGGCATCTACAAACTGACCGGCGCAGCGCTCAAGCAGGTCGTCGGCGGCGCGGCCTTGGCATCGATTGACCCTGCAACCATTCAGCTTTTCAACAACGGCGGTAAGCCGATTTCCACCCAAGTGGTTTTGGCCAAGAACGATACGCTCATCGAAACGCCGATCGCCGTTGTCGGCGGCGAAGACGGCCGTTTCGACGAATCCGACTATATCCTTTTTTACGGCCGTTCCGTCGAAGGCATCGAACATCAACCGAGCAAAAGTAGGCTGGCGCATTATATCAACCCCTACACCTACGACAACTGCTACTGGTTGACCTTTAACAAACGGCCGGGAAAAAGGATCAAGACAATCGCTTCTCAAGAAGTCAATGACCTTTCCCCGCAGCCGTCTTTTCGCGACCTGATGTGGGTGGAAGAAGAGCGCTTTAATATTTTCAAGTCCGGCATCACCTGGTTGGGAAGGGAATTGACGCGCAGTAACAGCGCCTATTCGGTCACCTTTAAAATGCCGCATGCCGTACCTCAGGACGAAGCAACCTTTCGCTTTTCCTTGGCTTCGATAACCTCCGGCACGCACTATTTTACCTTTTACGCCAACGGCAATTTCGTCGGTCAATATTCTCAGTACGGTTCGCCGTACAGTTTTCCTTTGGCAGAGGCCTCCTTTTCGGCCGCCGGCGTGCTGATAAAGGGAGACAATACGGTCACCATCAACTACAGCGCAGCTACGGACGCTTCGTTTTCTTATGTGGATTACCTGGAAGTCGAGTATAACCGCCTTTTCCAAGCCGAAGACGAGCAGCTGCTGTTCTTTGCGCCGTTGAGCGGCGAGCGTGTCCGTTATCAGCTGCGGGGATTTTCGAGCGCCGATGTACGCGTATTTGACGTCACCGACATCGGCAATATTCGCGAGATCATTCCCGCTGCAACGGCGAACGGCGTCATCGATTTTGCCGATTATGGTAATCCGATTTTAAGAAAGCGCTATGCGGCCGTCTCTGCCGCCGGTTACAAGGCGGTGGATCCGGCGTGGATCAGCCGCCGCAGCATAGCCGGACTGCGCAATCGCTCCGTCAAGGCCGATTACATCATCATCACCTATGACGATTTCTATCAACAGGCGCTGCAGCTCGAAAGTCTGCGCGAAAACTGGAATCCCAAAGACCGTTTAGAAACTGAAGTCGTCAACTATTCCGACGTCATCAACGAGTTCGGGTGGGGTCAGCCGGAGCCGGCGGCCATCCGCAATTTTCTGGCCTGGGCGCAGGATCATTGGGGCAACCCCCGCTACGTTCTACTGATCGGCGACGGTCACTATGACTATAAAAACCTGCTGCGGCAGAATGCGCCCAATCTGATCATTCCTTTCGAAACCGAAGGCACGAGCGAGAACAACACCCGAACAACCGACGATTGGTATACCTATACCCGCGGCGAGAATGCGGGCATGCAGATGGCTGTCGGTCGGCTGGTCGTGCAGAGCGTCGAGGAAGCGCAGGCGGTGATCAACAAGATCGTGCAGTACGAAACCAATCCCGAATACGGCGAATGGCTTAAAACCGTCACGATCGTTGCCGATGATGAATATACCGACCGCAGCGATAACGAGACCATTCATACAGAGCAGGCGGAGCGGCTGGCGGAAAACTATGTGCCCGAGCTGCTGCACGTGAAAAAGATTTATATGATCAATTATCCGGCAGTCAAGACCGCCAGCATTTCGGGACGTGAAAAACCCAAAGCCACCTTGGACCTGTTGGAACAAATTAATCGCGGTTCGTTGATCGTCAACTATATCGGGCACGGCAACGACGAACTTTGGGCGCACGAGCGGGTGCTGATGCGGGCGCGCGATTTCGACAAGCTGCAGAACGGTCGGCGCACGGCGTTGTGGGTGGCGGCGACCTGCGAGTTTGCCTATTGGGATCAGCCGCGGCAGCAGAGCTTTGCCGAGGACATTCTCAACGCCGCCGGACGCGGCGCCGTCGCCATGATCTCTTCGGCGCGCTTGGCGTTCTCGGATCAAAACGCCGCCTTTAATTACCAACTCTATCGCGAGCTGTTCAAGGGTTACGAAAACACCGGCCTGACGCAGCGTTTGGGCGATGCGATCGTGCTGGCAAAGGCGGTGCAATGGGACAAGCGAAACGCGGAAAAATATGCTCTGTTCGGCGATCCGGCCATGCGGCTCTGCACGCCGCGTTACCGCGCCGTCATCGAGAGGATGAGTCCGGACAGTATCCGCGCCCTCAGCCGCATGACGGTTGAAGGCTATATTGAGGATCAAGGCCGACGGCTCGAACAATACAACGGCCTCATGCTGGTTCGCGCTCTCGACACGCGCAGGCAGTACACCTACAGAAGCGAAGCGGGGGCGCAAATCCCGAATCTTTATGCTGAAGGCAACACCTTGTTTCGCGGCATCGTTAAGGTGGAAGCCGGGCGTTTCCAGGTTCGTTTTATCGTTCCCAAGGATATTTCCTACGGCGGCGACGACGGCCGCATCAGCCTCTATTTTTGGAATGAGGAAAGTTCGGGCGCCGGCGTGCGCAGCCGCATTCCCGTCGGCGGCACCTCCACGGCCCTCATCGACACACAGGGCCCCCTCATGACGCTCGATTTCGGCAACGAAAAGTTCGCCCCGGGCGATTATGTGGGTCCCCGGCCGACGCTGCGCCTGACCATTGAGGACACTCTCAGCGGCGTCAATACCGCAGGCGACATCGGCCACCAAATCATGCTGACGCTGGACAACGATTTTGCCGCCTCGCGCGACATCACCGAGTATTTCACTTACGACGAGGGCAGCTATACGCGCGGCACGCTGCTCTATCCCCTGATGGATCTAACCTCCGGCGAGCATACCCTCATGGTCAAAGCGTGGGACAATTCCAACAACTCGTCCATCATCGAGACTTTTTTTACCGTGGCCGAAGAGTCGCAGCTGGAAATCCGCAACCTGGTCAATTTTCCCAACCCCATGGAAAGCTCCTGCACCTTTCATTTCGAGTTGAGCCGCGACGCCGAGGTTTCGATTAAAATCTACACGGTCGCCGGCAGGCTGATCAAAAAGCTGCCGCCCATGCCTTGCCGTGTCGGGTACAACGTCTATCCCGAGGCTTGGGACGGCCGCGACGAGGAGGGCGATCCGGTCGCCAACGGCGTCTATTTCTACAAAGTCACAGCGCGCAGCCGCAACGGCGACAAAACCCTCTCGGCCGAGGCGGTGGAAAAGGCGGTGGTGGCAAGGTAGCCTTTTCGCCGAAATCGACGGTTTTTGTAGGGGATAAAGGG
>JAPDQV010000056.1:15740-16040 GCA_034505495.1 candidate division KSB1 bacterium
ATCTTGTCGAAAAAAATAATACGTTGGCCGGGGCGGGAGCGGCACCTTTGCCGTTGTGTCGATTGCAATTTTGCATGAGGGGATGGGGATGAGCATCCGAAATGCAAGCAGTGACCGTTGTTTAGAAATTACCTTAAAGACTTTGACTCCGTTATGGACCGGCGGGGTGGACCGTACCTGCGACCGCCTGCATGAGACCGGCCTCATCGGCTCGCTGCGCTGGTGGTACGAGGCGCTCGTGCGCGGGCTGGGAGGGTATGCGTGCGATCCGACAGAAAACGCCTGTCAGTTCGACGAAGA
>JAPDQV010000057.1 GCA_034505495.1 candidate division KSB1 bacterium
ATTACCAAAGAACAGCTGCTGGAGTCTCTCTATAAAATTAGTGCAAAAGGATGGCATAAAAGCGTTAAGGATACTATTACAACACGAAATGATGGAGCCGTTGGGAATACTTTGGAAGCTCTGCTCGGATTAAAGGAGAACAACCTTCCTATTCCCAATATGCGGGAATGGGAACTCAAAGGTCAAAGGCTGCACTCTAATTCTTTAATTACCATCAAACACATAGAACCTTCTCCCAGGGCCTCAAAATTGGTTTCGACTTTGTTGCTTCCCCTGTACGGCTGGGAGCATAAAGAGGCAGGCAGGAAATACCCGGATAATGAAAAGAGTTTTAGATCCACGACGAGCGCTGCCGGCTATACGAATCGAGGGTTCCGATTGGTTTTAGATCGGCGTCAATATAGGCTTCGTTTTGTTTTTGATCCTTATCAGGCCGACCACACCGATCCGGAAATTGTCAAATGGCTGGAGAGCGTCGAACGTCGGGTAGGTTTAGGCCCTCTCAACCCCGAGTCGTATTGGGGATTAGATGATTTGCGATATGAAATTGGCGTAAAAGTGAAAAACTGCTTTTATGTAATAGCAGATACCAAAATTAGTAAAGGTCGCGAATTCTTTAAATACGTTAAACTGCTGGTGCTTTCCGGATTTTCCTTTGATGGTTTTCTGGAATGCATCGAAGAAGGCATTGTCTTGGTTGATTTTGACGCCCGTTCCGGGCATAACCACGGAACAAAATTCAGAATTAGGCAAAATCAATGGCATAGATTATATGAATCGGTTGAGGAAATAAATTTGGAAAAATGATAACAGCGCCATGAATCGGCAAGGTTCTTTACGATTAAAATCGTGACCAAACAGCCGGAAATGCAGCTCAATTTAATGAAAGCTTTTTTGATTTTTGTATTCGTCTGCGCGGCACTGTGCGGCCGACGAGTTGACAATTCGGCCCGAAACCCCGCCCTCGTTCGCGCGCCGATCGATTCCATACGCGTCACCGAGGCGCCGAACGGAAAAGAGGCGGTGCTGGAGATTTTCGGCCAACTGCCGAGTCCTGCCTACAGCCTCGACCATGTCGAAATTGTGCGCAAAGGCAACCGAATCACTGTCATTCCATGGCTGAATTACCGGCGCGACCAGATCGTCATCATGATGACCGTGCCTTTTCAGCACAAGATTTCTTTGCCGCTGCAAAAGAACGGCAGGTTTGCCGTACAGGTCGAGGGGGCCAATCGGACTTATTCTGAAGACCTGATTCGAAAACGCTGATTTGCATCGTGGTAAATCAGGAGATTGTCAAAGATGAATCGTCGCTTCATTACAAAAAAATGGGGGATCGGATGCGGCGTGCTGTTGTTTGTGCTTTGCTCGCTTGGCAATGGAGACGGGAAAATGAAAGATCGGCAACCTTCCATGGAAGAGCTGCAGAAGCAGCGCGAAAAGATGGTGCAGTTTCAGATCAAGGCCCGCGGGGTAAGCGATCCCAAGGTTCTGCAGGCCATGCTGCGCGTTCCTCGTCACGAGTTTGTGCCGGCGACCTACAGAGATGATGCGTACGAGGACTTTCCGCTTCCCATCGGTTACGGCCAGACCATTTCGCAGCCGTACATCGTCGCCTATATGACGGAGGCGCTTCACCTCAAAGGCGGCGAGAAGGTACTGGAGATCGGCACCGGTTCAGGCTACCAAGCTGCGGTATTGGCGGAGATAGCCGGTCAGGTTTACAGCATCGAAATCGTCGAGCCTCTCTGTCGCGAAGCCGCTCAACGGCTGCAGCAATTGGGATATGCCAACGTCAGCGTGCGCTGCGGTGACGGCTATGCAGGCTGGCCGGAAGCCGCGCCGTTCGACGCCATCATCCTGACTGCGGCACCTGAGGAAATTCCGCAACCGTTGGTCGAACAGCTCGGCGAAGGAGGCCGTATGATATTGCCGCTCGGCCGTTTCTCCCAGAATTTGGTGCTGTTGACCAAACAGGAAGGAAAGGTCAACAAAAGGAATCTGTTGCCTGTGCGTTTTGTGCCCATGACCGGAAAGGCGGAAGACAAGCAGGAGAGAAAATGAAACCTCGTTTTTGCCGTTCCGTATTACCGACCGGATCGAGGAATCAAAGAAAAGGAGGCCGAGCATGAGCGGCGAAATGAAAAAGCTCTATCGATCTTCGCAGGACCGCATGGTCGGCGGTGTATGTGCTGGAATCGCCGAATATTTCGGGGTCGATGCAACCGTCATCCGTCTGGTTTGGGTGGTTCTCACGCTTATGAACGGTGTCGGATTGCTGGTGTATCTGCTCTGCATGGCCATGATCCCGCAGAAAGAGTCTTCGGAAATTACTGAAAAACAGGAGCAAAAATCGTCAGAATGGTCGCTGTATTTCGGCGTCGCTTTGATTGCTATTGGTTTATATTTTTTGATGCATCAACGCTTTCCTTGGTTTCCCTTTAAATGGCCTTGGCACTTATGGCACAGCATTCGCCATTTTTTCTGGCAAAGCATCTTTATTTTTGCCGGCTTGCTTTTAATTCTTCGCGGTGTTCGCGGTGACGACTCTGCTCCTCAAGGCGGATCAAAGCTAAGGTTCTCGCGCAGCCGCCGATACCGCATGATCGCCGGTGTGTGCGGCGGCATTGCCGAGCACCTCCAGGTCGATCCCTCGCTCATCCGCATCGCTTTTATCGGTCTTGCGCTGCTGACCGGCTTCTGGCTGGGAGTCGGCATCTATCTGGTCTTGGCCTTGGCCGTCCCTGAAGAGCCCGTGGAAAGCTGACGGAAAGATTCCAACTGAAAGGAGACCCTGCATGAGATCCTCTTCCTCGATTGTTTTGGGCGTGTTGTGTATCCTGATCGGCATCGGTCTGACTGCCGACCGCTTTTTCGCCTTTGAATTCGGTTGGATGCAGATCTATCCGCTTCTGCTGTTGGCGCTGGCGGCAACGTCGGCCGTCAAGCTTTCGACTGGTCACCGGCCCTCGGCTTTTAATGTCGGTTTTTTCGGCGCGCTGGGCGCCTTCTTTTTTCTGCGTAATTACGGCCTCATCGATCAGCTGTGGCTGACGCAAAGCTGGCCGGTCATCATCCTTGCCGTCGGTATCGGCTTTGCCGTTTCTTTTATATACAACCCGCGCGACTGGGGAGTTCTGGTGCCCGCCGTCATCTTTTTGGGATTGGGAACGCTGTTTATCCTTGATTCCGTGGCGTTGATTCGCGATTTGTGGGATATATTGTGGGAGGGCATCGACCGGTTTTGGCCGATCGTTCTGATTGTCATCGGCGGGCTGATGATACTGCGCTCGGCAAAAGGGCGAAGCGGGCATGAACATCAATAAAAGGCGGCTTTATCGATTTGCTTTTTTTCTGACTTTATCGGCGATTGCCTGGCTCTCTTTGCTGCCCAACGACACAGAAGCCGCCCGACACATGCCGAGTCTGACGCCCTCGGCGTTCGAAATGCACGTCCTGGCTTACGCCGTTGCCGTATGCCTCGGTTTCGGGGGTTTTGGTTTCAATCTGCCGATCACTTTCGGCGTGTTCCTCTACGGCACTTTCCTCGAGATAGCCCAGCACTTTATCCCCACGCGCTCTTTTAACCCTTTCGATGCATTGGCAAACGCCGTAGGCATCCTGCTGTGCACCGTTTTATATGGTTATTTCGAAAAACGGGGTTCAGCGCCGGACTCTGCTTAGCGCAGACTCTCAATAACGTTTTTCAATTTATGCCGAACCTTGCCGGCTATTTCCGCCAACGCTGAATTCTCTACCGCCTGCATCGAGGCAAAGGGATCAACAGCGGCAACCTCAACAGTAGCGTCATCCCGCTGCTGAATAATGACGTTGCAGGGCAAAAAAACGCCGATTTTATCTTCCAGGCTGAGCGCCTTGTAGGCATAAGGCGGATTACAGGCGCCGAGAATGATGTAGGGCCGAAAGTCGACTCCCAGTTTGTCTTTCATTGCCTGCTGTACGTTTATCGTGCTGATGACCCCAAAACCCTCTTTTTTTAATGCTTCCGTAACCTGATGAAGCGCTTGATCAAAAGAGGTTTGAAGAGTCTTGGAAAAATAATATTTCATTTAACCTCCGACCTTGTAGAAAATGTGCTCATTTGTTATTTTGATGAATGCGCAACAATAAAGATTCTCAAGGAGAATAAAGTGCGGATATTATTCATTGGTGGAACGGGGGTCATCAGCTCGGCTTGTACCGAGGCGGCAATCGAAAAGGGAATTGAGGTGGTATTGTTCAATCGCGGCAAGTCGATTCGGCCGGCGCCGCCGCGCGCTCAAGTCGTTCATGTAAATGCCCGCGATCCCCGACAGCTGCAGAACGTCGTTGAAAATCAATTTTTCGATGTGGTCGTCGACTGGATCGCCTATACGCCTGCCGATATCGAGCTGGATCTGCTGGCTTTCCGCGGCCGATGCCGTCAGTTCATCTTTATCAGCTCGGCCTCTGTATACCAGACGCCGCCCGCCGTCCTGCCGGTGACCGAAGACACCCCCTTGGAAAACCCCTATTGGCAGTACTCGCGCGACAAGATTGCCTGTGAGCGCCGCTTGGAACAGGCGAGGCGCAAAGAAGGGTTTCCGGTGACCATTGTGCGGCCCTCGCACACCTATGATAAAACGATGCTGCCCTGCCGCGGCGGCTGGACGACCATCGACCGGATGCGCCGCGGCCTGCCGGTCATCATTCACGGCGACGGCACCTCAATCTGGACGCTGACGCATCATCGCGACTTTGCCAAGGGATTCGTCGGTCTGCTTGGACGTGAGGATGCCGTCGGCGAAGCGTTTCACATCACTTCCGAGGAGTGGCTGACGTGGAATCAGATCTACGAGATCCTGGCAGATGCCGCAGGAGCGTCGCTGGAGGCCGTTCATGTGCCCTCGGAATGGATCGCCGCCTTGGATCCAAATATCGGTGCCGGCCTGCTCGGCGACAAAATGCATTCAATGATCTTTGACAATCGCAAGATCAGGCGATTTGTGCCGGAATTTCGCTGCGAAATTCCCTTTCGCGAGGGGGCAAAAGAAATCATCGCCTGGTACGACCAACATCCCGAGTTTCAAAAAATCGACGAAAACTATCAGCAACTCAGCGAGCGACTCGTCAGCATCGTGCGCCGAGTCATGGTCGAGCTGGGTGAGCAGGCGAAATAAAGCCCGCTCCCATAACGCGAGAGCGGGCGTTCTATTATCGCTTATCTCTTTAACCTTTTCGGACCTTTGGTCAACAGCATGTAAATGCTGGGAACGACCAGCAGGGTGAGAAACGTCGAGGTAAACAAGCCACCGGCCACAACGGCGCCGAGCGGCTGCAGCGTTTCGCCGCCCTTGCCGAGTCCCAGAGCGATCGGCAGCATGCCGAAAATGGTGGTCAGTGCCGTCATGAGGATCGGTCTGACGCGCGTAACTCCTGCCTCCACAACGGCGTCGATTTTTTCGACGCCGCGCGCCCGACTCTGATTAATGAAATCGACCAGCAAAATGCCGTTGTTGACGACAATGCCGACCAGCATGATCATGCCCAAAAGAGCATTCATGCTGAGGGACGCTCCGAAAATCCACAAGCCGCCGAATACGCCTATCAAAGCGGGGGGGATGGTCATGGCGATGATCAACGGCTGGCTGAACGAGTTGAACTGAGCGCCCATCACCACATAAACCAAAAAGACGGCGGTAACCAGGGCAATTAAAAGGCTGCGGAACGAATCGGCAATGCCTTTGGACTGACCGCCGTACGCCAAGTAGTAATCGGGCGGCAGAGGCAAGGATTTGAGACGCTCCCTGACTTGCCGCCGGACCGCCTGTTCCGAGGCTCCGCTGACGTCCGCCGTGATGATGACGACGCGCTGCTGATCGAAACGATGAATTTCGCCTGCACTCCGGCTGAGCTCCATATCGACGACGGCGCGCAGAGGGTAGACCTGGCCGTTGACGCTGGGCACCGGCAGCTCCAACAGCTCCTCGATTTCGGTCAGTTGGTCCTCGGCAATCTGCACGTTGATTTCATACTCTTTGCTTCCCGGACTAAAACGGGTAACTTCGTTCCTCTGAAATGCCTGAGCAATTAGGGAAGAAACCGCACTTGAAGAAATGCCCAGCTCTGCAGCTCTGTCGCGGCGAATGCGCAGATGAAATTCCGGCAGATTCTCTTCGAGCGTGCTGGTGAGGTTGACGAGGCCGGGGATGGAACGGATGCGGTTCATCGCCTCCTGCGCTGTTTGCCGCAAGACATTGAGATCATCTCCGACTATGCGCACGTTCACCGGCTCGCGCTGCATGCCTTCAGTCGCCGTAACCTGTTTGATGACGATTTTGGCTCCGGCAAGTCCGCGCCACGCCTGTCTTGTCCGATCCATCACTTCGGCGATTTTCTTCGCCTCATCCGGCTTTAACCGCACCGAAAGGTTGGCGACATTGGTCTTAGGATCGCTGACGCCGGCGGTTAGGCCGACAATGGCATAGACCGACTCCACCTCCGGCTGATTGCTTAAATACGCCTCGATCTCCTTGACAGTCGCATCGGTAACGGCCAGGCGCGTACCCTCCTGCATCGTGACATCAATGCGGAACTCGCCCTCGTTGGTCGACGGCAGCATCTGCACGTCCAGGCGCGGCAGGATTGCGGCGACGACCCCGGCCGTCAGGAGAAAAGCGGCCAAAATCACTAAAATAGGTCGGCGCAAAGCTGCCCGCAACAACAACTCGTAACGATAGAGCAGAACCTGCCAAAAGCCGATTCTTTCACCGGCGCCGTGTTTTTTATGGCGGATAATGAGAAACTTGTCGCTGAGCATCGGCACGACGGTCAACGCCACAATGATCGATAGAGAAAGCGAAAAGACAACCGTCAAAGCAAGCTCGCCGAGTAGGACGGAAAAGAGTCCCACCAAAAAGACCATCGGCAAAAAGACGACGATGGACGTCAGCGTCGACGAGGTGATGGCTGAGCCGACCTCGGCGGTAGCGGCAACGATCTCTTTTTTTCGGTCGACCGTACGTTCCTGCTGCAGCCTCCGGTAGATGTTCTCCAGCACGACGATCGAGGCGTCGACGATCATGCCGACGCCCAGTGCCAGGCCGCCCAACGAAATCGTATTGATGGTCAAGCCGAACTGGTCGATTAAGAGAAAAGTGCCGATGATCGAAATGGGAATCGAAAGGGCAATCACTAATGTATTGCGGATGCTGCCGAGAAAGATAAAAATGATGATGCCTGCCAGAACTGCACCAATGGCGGCGTTGCTGACCACATTTTTAATCGACTGCTTGATAAAACCGGCCTGTTCACGAATAATCGAGACTTTAATGTCGGGCGGCAAAATTTTTTGCACGGCGGCCAATTCCTTGAGCACCTCGTCCACCATGGCGACCGTATTGCCGCCGCTCTTTTCCCGCACAGATAAACCGACGATTTCGCGGCCGTTCAGGCGGCTGATGGATGTCTGTTCCTTTTGCGCCCATTCCACCGAGGCAATGTCGCGCAGACGAATCGGAGCCTCTTCAGCGGTTTTGATGACCTCGTTGCGAATATCTTCCAGGCTTTCGAACTTGCCTTTGATGCGCAGATAATAGTTCTTGGCGCCGATTTCGTTTTTGCCTGCCGCAAGGTCCAAATTGGCCGAAGCCAAGGCGGCATTAATCTGCGGCATGGTCAGCCCGTAGAGATTGAGCTTTTGCGGATCCACGGCGACGCGGACTTGACGCTCGAAACCGCCGACGATCTGGACTGCCGCCACGTTTTCCAAACGCAGAATGCGGTTCTTGACTTTTGTCTCGAGGAATTCGCGCACCTCTTCCAGACTTCTTTTGTCGGAATAAAAGCCGATTTCGATGCCCGGCGGGATGAAATCCTGTACCTGCAGCACCGTCGGTTCCAGCGCTCCGCGCGGAAAACGGCTGCGCGCCCGTGCCGTCTTTTCCTGCACGTCCCGTTTGGCCTCTTTAAAATCGACGCCCCAGCCGAAACGCACGATGACGCGGCACGCCCCTTCAAAGCAGATCGATTCCAATTCTTCCACGCCGTCGATGGTGCTGAGCTGCTCCTCCAACGGTTCCACGATCGTTTCCTCGATATCTTCCGGCGAGGCGCCGGGATAGGGTGCGACAACGATGAGCGACGGCGCAGTAAACTCCGGCCAAAACGCGACCGGCAGATTGCTAAGAGAAATTAATCCCATGATCACCACGGCAAAGACGGCCAAAACCGTGCCGACCCACCGATTTATGCTGATTTCCGTAATTTTCATTTTCTATCCTGATCGATTCTCGTAAACAAATACAAACCTGGTTCACCATGATTTCAAAAAGCGGTTTAGAGATGCTCTTTGATTTTTTACGGTTCGGCTCTTACCGAAAGCCGCTCATTCGACGATCTTTACCGGACTGCCGTCCTGAAGCAGGTTTTGCCCATAGACGACCACCAGATCGTCGGCGGAGAGGTTGCCCAGGACTTCCATTTCGCCGTTGAGGATCGCGCCGCCGGTAACGGTGATAAACTGCGCGCGGCCTTCGACCACCTTGACGAGGCGATAGTCGGCGTCGAGACGCGTCACGGCATCGAGCGGTACGGTCAAGGCACGTCGGCTGCCGACCGCAAACTCGCATTTGACCGCCATGCCGGGCAACAATCTGCCGGCAGAGTTGGGAAGGATGATTTCGGCAACGGCCGTACGCGATCGTGAATCTATGATCGGCGCTATTTTGCGCAGTCGGCCGTTAAAGGTTGCGTTCGGGAGAGCATCGGCAGTGACTTTGCAAACGGCGCCGATTTTCACACGCGAAAAATCGCTTTCCAACAGGCGCGCCTTGATCAGAATGGTGTCGATTGCGCCGATGCTGAAGCAGGCTCGCTGCGGGGTAAGCCTGGACCCCACTTCGGCAAAATCCCCGAGAACAATGCCGCTTATGGGCGCCTCGACGTTGACCGGCGAAAAAACCATTCCGGGCACGTCCTGCATCAGCCGTGCAAGCGTCTCGCCTTTTTGCACACGCTTGCCCAACTGCGCCGGCTTTTCGATGACATTGCCCGTTACCTCCGCAAACACTTCTACACTGCGGAGGCTCTCTGCCGTGCCGTTGAGCACGAGCCGTTCCGCAATCTCTCGTATTGTCGGGAAGGCAACCCGAACAGGTATCGGCTCGTTCAAACCGGCCGGTTCAGATTGTTTTTTATTGCATCCGACCGGCAACAACCCGAAAAAGATGGTAATAAAAACGATTGCTTTTTTCATGGTCAACTCCATTGGATTCGTTTTTTGTGGTGTGCAAGGTTAAGGATTGAACTCAAATAGAGAGTAATCGCCGACGGCGCGGCAGAGATCGATCTTGGCGGTAATGTGACCAAAGAGCGCCCGAAGCTCCGCCAGCTCGGTCTCCGCCAACTGCTGCTGCGCTGCAAGCAGGTCGAGAGATGAAATGGTCCCTTTCTCGTATTGCAGTTCGGCGCTTTGCAGGGACTCCTGCGCAAGCAGCCTGCTTTCCTTTTGCGTAAGGACTCTCTGCTCGGCGCTTTTCAAAGTCGCCACGGTTTGGCGAATTTGAACGGCAACGAGCTCGCGAATCTCTTTTTGCTGATAGCTCAGAGCCGTCATCTGTTTTTCGATTTCCTGCAGGCGATGTCTCGTCTGAAAGCCGTCGAAGAAGGGGAATGATAGCTGCACCCCGACATTCCAGTTGTCGACAAACTTTTCCGGATCCATCGGCGAGAAGCCGTTTTGGATCGAATAGGAGGCAACGCCGCTCAAAGCCGGTCGCAGAGAGGCGGCAATGATGTCCGCCTGACGCGCGGTCGTTTGCCGCTGCAGATCGAGCAGCTTTAGATCGATTCGGCGTTCGAGCGCTCTGCTGATCAAAGTATCGGCATTGATCGCTGTCGGCTTGAATTCCAGCTTGCCGGAGACGGTCAGCGTTTCCCCTTCATGTCCGATGGTTTTGGCCAGCCAGAGAATACTTTTTTCATAGGCGCTGCGGGCTTCTTCCAATTGCGCCAGGGCGTTGGAACGTTGCACTTCGGCGCGCAGGCTTTCCAGCTTTGGCGCGTAGCCGGCGGCAAACCGTTCCTGCGCAGCCTTGGCATTTTTTTCCGCCCGCTCGAACTGGAGTTGGGCTGTCCGCAACGCCTCCTGATTGAGCAGAACGGTATAAAAGGCGCGCAGGACCTGATCGGTTACCTCAAGCGCCTTTTGCCGGCGATCCTCTTCGCTCATTTTAACACCCAGCCGGGCGGCATCGATCTGCGCCTGCAGGCTGCCCCAAGTAAAGATCGGTACGTTTAGAGAAATGTCGCCGTTAATGCGGTTGGGCGTGCCGAATCTGAATTCGCGCACCGGTCCGCCGGGGCCCATCGGCACCGAAAAAGAGGAGATTTTGCCAATACGCAGATAACTGCCCCTTCCGGCCAGCGTGGGCAGGCGTCGATTCGTAGACTGCTGCAGCCGCTCTTCGGAAGCGGCAAGCGTATAATCGGCGGCCCGCAGCAGATTGCTGTTTTGATAAGCTTCCTGCAGGCACCCTTGAAGTGTCAGCTGCGTCTGACCTTGTAGAGCCTCAAAGGCGGCGAGCAGAACGAAAAAACTCAGTTTACGATAACAGGTTGTCATGAGCATCTATCCTCGTTGAATGGTTTTGACGTCCAACAATTGGGCAATTGTTTCGAAAGCAGTGACCAGCTGTTGCTGTTGTTCAGGAGAAAGATTATCGAGAACCGTATGATAGATTTTTTCCATCTGTCTTCTTCGGGCGCGAAGGAGCTTTCGCGCCGAATCCGATAGCGAAAAGACCACCTTTCTTGCATCATTTTGATCGATTTGACGCTGCAATCGGCCGCTCTCCAAAGCACGTGAACAGAGCTCGCTGGCTGTGGATTGCGCGATACCCAAAAATGTTGATATTTCTCCGACCGTCAACGCTCCCTTTTCGCGCAGCAGCATCAACAGGCGATATTGAGCCAATGGGATTGCGCTGCTTTTCATAATCTTTCCGGCGAGGCAATGCAGAGAATGCATGGCCGAAGTAAACGCTTTGGCAAACCGCTTTTCCAGATCGCCTTCCATCTCGGCTTCTCCAAATAATATCGTAATTCGATATATCGTATTACGAATATAGTGCCCGTAGGAATTAAAATCAAGTTGTTTATAAAAAATTTTTTCCAAAATGCTAAAGTGCTTCTTGTTTTTTTGAAAAGAAATGTATACTTTTATTCGGCTGAAAACTATCGAGGATCGAAATGTTTGTATTCTGCTACCAGACCGCCAAGGGGGAACCGCGCGTAGGTGTGGTTTATGAGGAAAAGCGTCTCGATTTCACGCGGATTTGGAGCATTTTTAAGGAACTTCGCAAGTCGCCGCACACCCCCGATTATCATTTCATCCAGTTGATGATCGAAATGGAGAATTTTTCGCGCAAGCTGATCACCGAAGTTATCGAAGAGGTGAAGGCAAAGCGCGGTCTGGATGATTTGGTCATCACCGGCGATTTTACTTACGATGTGCCCATTCAGCGGCCGCCTAAGGTTCTTTGCCTTGGCCGTAACTATGCGGAACATGCTGCGGAGCTGCAGAACACCGTTCCCGAAGCACCGTTCTTCTTTTCCAAGCTGCCGTCAGCTCTTGTGCCGCACGAAGGTAACATACGGATCCCAATGGGGATCGGGCGTGTCGATCATGAAGTCGAATTGGCCGTCGTCATCGGCAAAACGGCCAAGCGAATCTCCGAAGACGATGCCATGGAGGTCGTCGTCGGCTATTCCATTGCCAATGACGTCAGCGCCCGTGCCCTCCAGCGCGAAGCCATGATCAAGGGTTTGGCATGGACTTTCTGCAAGGGACTGGACACCTTTTTGCCGATGGGACCCTATCTGGTTCCCGCCGATGCCGTTGAGGATCCGCATGAGCTAGAAATTCAATTGACGGTCAACGGCCAGATTCGCCAAAAAGCCAACACCAATCGAATGATCAACCAAATTCCGCGCATCATCTCCTACATCAGCCGATATATCACTCTTTTCCCGGGGGACATTATCTGTACCGGAACGCCTGCCGGTGTAGGCGCGTTGGAACCCGGAGACGTTGTCGAGGCCTCAATTGAGGGGCTGGGGGTGCTAAGAAATCACGTGGTCATTGAATAATAATAAAGCCGATTTCTCAATCGGCTTTTTCGTTTGAGGAGGAATATGACGCAGAAATACCCCTATCAGAATCCGGAGCTGCCGATAGATCAGAGACTTGAAGACCTCATGGCGAGAATGACCCTGCAGGAAAAGGTCGCCCAAGTTTTATCGATTTGGTTGTTAAAGGCGCAGTTTATTTCCGATGGCGCATTCGACGAAGAAAAGGCCAAGCCGCTGTTGGCAAACGGCATGGGCATTGTCTGCCGGCCGAGCGAGACGCGGCTCGGTCCCAATCTCGGTCCGCGCAAGAACGCCGAATTCGCCAACGCCATACAGCGCTTTGCGGTCGAAAAGACACGGCTCGGCATTCCCATTCTTTTTCACGAAGAGGCGCTGCACGGACAGCAGGCGCCCGGAGCTACGAATTTTCCCCAGGCGATCGCCCTGGCTTCCACATGGGATGTCGATTTGGTGCGGCAGGTTTACGAAACGATTGCCGCCGAAATTCGCGTGCGCGGCGCTCAGCACGTTCTGACGCCGGTGCTGGATGTCGCCCGCGATCCTCGCTGGGGCAGAGTAGAGGAGACGTTCGGAGAGGATCCCTACCTTGTCGCCGAAATAGGCGCGGCTGCAATCCGCGGTTTTCAGGGCGAAAAAGGCCGGATCGATGAGCGGCACGTGGCGGCAACCGCCAAGCATTTTGCCGCGCACGGTCAGCCCGAAAACGGCACCAACTGCGGTCCGGCTTCCTTTCCGGAGCGCATGATGCGCGAGGTGTTTCTCTATCCCTTTGAAATCGCCGTCAAGCGCGAGGGCGTCAAGGCGATCATGGCCGCCTATCATGAAATCGACGGCGTGCCCTGCCACCAAAATCATTGGCTGCTGCAGCGGATTCTGCGCGAGGAGTGGGGGTTCCGCGGCATCGTGGTTTCGGATTACTATGCCGTCGAGCAGCTCGAGGAGCTGCATCACGTAGCCGCCGACAAGGCCGAATGCGCCGTAAAGGCCTTGACCGCAGGCGTCGACAGCGAGCTGCCCGATATGAACTGCTATCCGCTTTTACAAGAGTTGATTGCCTCCGGCAAATTGGATGAAGCGGTTCTTGACAAAGCGGTGGAGCGCATTTTGCGCCTCAAGTTTGAACTGGGTCTGTTCGAACACCCCTACACCGATCCCGATCTCGCCGAACGCATTACCCGTTGCGAAGCGCATCGCCAGTTGGCGCGCCGCGCCGGAGAAAAAGCCGCCATTTTACTCAAAAACGCAAACGGTCTGTTGCCATTGGATATGCAAAAAATCAAACGGCTGGCCGTAGTCGGTCCAAACGCCGCCGACATTCACCTGGGCGGCTATACAGACGAGCCGCGCGTCGGCGTGCCGATCCTGGATGGGCTGCAGGAAAAGCTGAAGGGAAAGGTTGAGGTCGTCTATGCCGAGGGCTGCCGCATCACTGAGGGTTATGCCAGCTGGTTCGCCGATGAAGTGATTCCTGCCAGTCCCGAGCTGAATCGGCAACTGATTGCCGAGGCGGTTCGCGTTGCTGCGGAAGCGGACGTCATTGTGGCCTGCATCGGCGACAATGAACAGACCTGCCGTGAAGCCTGGAAGGCCGACCACCTCGGCGACCGACCTGATCTCAAGCTGGTCGGTCAACAGAACGATCTCATTCATGCCCTGGCCGCAACAGGCAAGCCGATCGTCGTCGTGCTCAACCACGGCCGACCGATCGATCTCACGCCGATCCTCGATGAGGTCGCCGCCATTCTCGATATCTGGTATTTGGGCGAAGAGACCGGCCATGTCGTCGCCGACATTTTATTCGGCGACGTCAATCCCGGCGGCAAGCTGCCGATTACTTATCCGCGTTCGGTCGGGCATCTGCCTGCCTACTATTACAAAAAGCCGTCCGCCAACCGCGGCTATTTGTTCGATCAGAACACGCCGCTTTTTCCCTTCGGGTTCGGTTTGAGCTATACGACGTTCCGCTATGAGGATCTGCGCCTTGATCCGACCGTCGGCGGCGTGGGCACCAAGGTCAAAGTGTCGGTGCGCGTCACCAACACCGGCAGTCGAGCCGGCGACGAGGTGGTGCAGCTCTATATTCACGACAAAGTGGCCTCGGTTACGCGGCCGATCAAGGAGCTGCGCGATTTTCAGCGCATCACCTTAAAGCCGGGCGAAAGCCGAACCGTCGAGTTTGTTCTGACGCCGGAAAAATTGGCGTTTTACAACGAAGCCATGCAACGCGTCGTCGAGCCGGGCGAGTTCGAGATCATGGTCGGCGGCAACTCGGAAGAGCTGCTGTCCGCAGTCTACACCGTGCAATAATTTCATCTTTTCGGGGGAATTCCATGCGCGTCGCCTTTGTGCAGACGGATCCTGTTTTCGGCCGCGTGGAAGAGAATCTTTCGGCTGCCGAAGCACTCATCTGCTGCACAGAGGCCGACCTCTACGTCCTGCCCGAGCTGTTCAGCAGCGGGTATTTGTTCTGCTCTCATGAGGAAGTTCTGGAGCTTGCCGAGCCGATTCCGCAGGGGCCGACGACTCGGCGGCTGCTGGATATCGCACGGGAAAAGCGCGGCCTCATCGTCGGCGGCCTGCCGGAGCGGCATGACGACCGAATTTATAATTCCGCCGTTCTGGTAGACGAAAGGGGAGTGCAGGCCGTCTACCGCAAGGTGCATCTTTTTCTGGAAGAAAAAAAGTGGTTCAGCCCGGGTGACCGACCTTTCTCTACCGTCACGGTCAACGGGATTTGTTTGGGGTTGATGATCTGTTTCGATTGGTTTTTCCCCGAATCCGTCCGCTCGCTGGCCCTGCAGGGGGCGCAGATTATTTGCCATCCCGCCAACCTTGTCCTGCCTTATTGCCAACGCGCCATGATCACGCGCTGTCTGGAAAATCGTGTGTTTGCCGTTACCGCCAACCGCATCGGAACGGAGGAGCGCGGCGGCAAGCGCCTGTGCTTTACCGGCGGCAGCCAAATCACGGCGCCGAACGGAGATGTGCTTGCCTCGGCTCCGGTCGATCGCCCCTATGTGACGGCCGTCGACATCGATCCCACTGCTGCCATAGATAAGCGAATCAATCCCTGGAACGATCTGATTGCCGACCGTCGACCGGAATGCTATCGGCTTTAAGGAGTCATCGCTTCAGCACGTCGCCGTTATAACTCGATAATTTATCTGTAAGTTAACTTCGCGTTGTTTAAAGTTATCGGGATTTCCTAACTTGCTACAGTTGCATAACTAATCCATTAAGGAGGAAATCCCATGGTCATTCACAAGAGAACCAAGCTGACGCCTTTGCAGAGAGAGGCTCTTTACA
>JAPDQV010000058.1 GCA_034505495.1 candidate division KSB1 bacterium
GATCCGATTTGTGAATTATTACAACACGGTCAAACCGCATGCTTCTCTTAACGGTTTGACCCCTATTGAAAAATTGATTGATTATTTTTATCCCGAACAACTATAAATAACGCTTGGATTTCTTACACATTATGAAAATATTGCGGCAACATATGAGCATGTGAGCACGGGGCAGGCTGTGCAATAATTTTTCGAAACGAAGCTAAGCGGCAGGATTTTGCTGCGGTTGATATCCTTTTTTGGGAATGGTGATTTTCCAATGCAGGCCGCGGCGCCCCATCAACTCTAACCGACCGGAAAAGAGGTCCTGGATGAGCTGCATGATCATCTCCAATCCCAGCTTAGCATCCCGACGGAAATCGAATGATTCCGCGACTCCGACGCCGTCGTCGGCCACTTCCAGGATCAATTCATCCGTCGGCGAGAGATAGAGAGAGACTTTTATGCGCCCATCGCGTCCGTTCGGAAAGCCATGAATAAAGGCATTCGTAAGCAATTCGGCAAACACAAATCCCAGTTTGACGCCTGCATCCCACGATACCTGCAAAGATTCAGCCGAGAAATCGAGGTGGCTTCGGTTCGTCAGATATGAAAAATCCTGGCGAATATAGCGAGTAAGATCATCCAAATACGCTGCCAGATCCAGTGACCAAAGATTTTTTGTTTCGTAGAGCCGTCTTTGCACCAAAGCAAGAGAAAGAATTTTAGTCTTTAGATCTTTTAACGACAAAAGTACTTTTTCGTCGCTTTCCTTGCGCGCACGCAATTCAATAAATGAGATGATCATCTGGAGATTGTTGTTGATGCGGCCGTAGAACTCTTCGAACAATCTCTGCCTTTCCTGCAGGGCCTGCTGCAGCTTTTCCTCCACCTGCTTTTTCTCGGTAATGTCGCGCGCCGTTCCTTCGATAGCAATAAGGTTTCCATTCTCGTCATAGACGGGAATATTGATTTGCTCCGTCCAAACGATGCGGCCGTCCTTATGCAGCCAACGCAACTGGATCGGCCGGTAGAAAAAATCGCGACCTTGACGGATGGTGTCCAAGGCGGCTAAATCATCCGGATGCACAATTTTCATACCGAGTTCCGGATCCGCATAATGTTCTTCCGGCGTATAGCCGACGATTCGCGTCGAAGCGGGGTTGACGTACTCAAAGCCCGGTGTCGGCGAAAGGCGATAGCGGTAAATTAGGTCCGGTGAATTTTCCGCCAGACGACGAAAGCGCTCCTGCGCCTCGTGCAGCGCATCCGCCCGTCGTTGCGACTCCAACACCATTTGAATCGTGTGCGGCAGTTGGGCTATGTGGTGAGGCGTCTTGATGACGTAATCATCCGCTCCCTGTTTAAGCGCTTTAACGGCAACCTCTTCCGAGCCGGTGCCGGTCACGACGATAACCGGCATGCGCGGATACTTTTGCTTGACCCTTCGAATGATTTCCAATCCCTCGAAACCGAGAATGTTGAAATCGGTGAGAACAACGTCAAAGCCTCCTTTTTCCAATAAATGATGAAAGGAGTCAGCATCGACGGCTTCGATCATTTCAAAATCGTCTGATTCCTTTTCCAGAGCGTGGCGGATGAGAAGGCGGTCGCTTGCCAGGTCATCGACGCAAAGGACCCGAATTTTGCCTCTTGTTTCCATGAGCGCCTCCTTACTTCTTATCCCCCACCTAATCCAATGGCGCTTCAATATTAAGCGTCAGCCAATATTCATAGATCTGTTTGACTACCGTAAGAAAATTCTCAAAAGTCACCGGTTTGATCAGATAACTGTTGGCGCCGAAATCATAACCGTTAGAGCGGTCGCTTTCTTCCAGCGATGACGTCAAAATAATGATCGGGATTCTTTTTAGAACCGGCGTATTTTTGATCTTCTGCAGTACTTGTAATCCGCTCAGACCGGGCAATTTAATATCGAGAAGCACAATATCGGGCAACGGATGCGCCGCACGGTCGGCATATTGGTTACGGCCAAAGAGATAATCCAACGCTTCTTCTCCGGAGGTCACGATACGAATATCGTTATCTAAGCGAACCTCTTTAAAGGCATCCAGGGTGAGTTCGATGTCCATCGGATCATCTTCGACAAGCAGAATGCTTACTTTTTTTTTCATTTCTTACCTCATGCGGCGGGAATTCGAATGATAAAGGTGCTGCCTTGTTCGGGTACAGATTCGACGGAAACGCTGCCGCCCATCATGACGACGGCTTTTTTGACCATAGCTAAACCAATGCCGGTGCCGCCGTAGCGATCACGGCTGTGCAACCGTTGAAAAATTTCGAAAATTTTTTCGTGAAATTCAGGGGCTATGCCGATGCCGTTATCGCTGACCCGAATTTCCACCCATTGATCGGCACGCGCCGCGGTCAAAACGACCTCGGCTGTTACGTTTTCGCGGCGATACTTTAAGGCATTGTCGATGAGATTGGTCAACGCTTGCCTGAGAAGAATCGGCTCGGCATAGACCATCGGCAGATCGGGTTGAATGACAAGTCGCGCGCCGACGTTGTCAAACGAAGGGGCGAATTCTTTAGCAAGATCGGCCGCCAATTCAGCCAATGAGAAGGACTTGAGCGATACGCCGCCTCGACCCAATCTGGAATAATTCAAAAGATCGCCGATCAATTGCCCCATATACTCTGCCGAGTCAAGGATGTTGTTAAAATAATGCATCGCTTCATCGTTGAGGGAAGCACGATGCCGCCGAAGAATAATTTCGGCAAAGCCTTTGACGGCGCGCAGAGGTGCGCGTAAATCGTGGGAAATGGAATAACTAAAGGCTTCCAATTCGCGGTTTTTGGCTTCCAACTCGGCGGTTCTTTTGACTACGGCCGTTTCCAATTCCTCGGCATGTCGCTTTATAGAATCGTAAAGACGCGCATTGATGATCGATAATGAAAAATAATAGGCCAAAGTCTGGCAGACATCGACTTGGGTTTCATCAATCTTTATTGGAGCACCAACAGAACCGATGATCAGAATACCCAGCGTGTCTTGGGGTGATAATAAAGGCAAATAAAGAAGAGTGCGCAGGTTGCGCAATTCACAGATCTGTTTTTCGGCAGATGTGAGTTCGGCCTGTTCCGTATCCGGCAGCAGCAAAGGAGTGCCGTTCTGTAAAGCCTGCTTAATGTGCGGATGTTCATCGAGGGGAACATACCGAAATTCCTCCGGAAAATCTCCGGGCAGCGGCGGCGACGTCGCAGCCAAACGCAGCCTGCCCTCTTCCAGGAGATAGACCGCGGCGCTCTGGAGGCCCAAAAACTCCAAGGCCGAATCGGTCGCGGTTTTTAACACCTGCGGCAATTCCAGCGTGGAGGCCAATTTTCGACTGATCTGCAGCAGAGCATTTAAAAGCTCATTGCGGCGGAGGATTTGGTTTTCCGCCTCCTTTTTTTCCGTAATGTCACGAATATTCAACGCATAAAACAGGGTACGGCCGTGGGAATCTCGATGTGCCATGATTTCGACGTCCGCCGGAAAGAGCGATCCGTCTTTGCGCCGGAAGGTCCCTTCGAAACGGCATATTCCTGTTGTTTCTGCTGTTTTGAGACAATCTTTCAAACTCTTTTGTGTCTCAGGGCCGATGATATCCCACAGGCGTTTGCCTCCAAGCTCGTTGTCCGAATAACCGAACATCGTGCTGATGGCAGGATTGCAGGCGGTAATCGTACACCCATCCGGTTCCGCAATAATCACGGACCATCCGGCATATCTAAAGATGGTTTCCCATTTTTTCAGATCATCCGCGTTTTTTATATGTCGTTCAAGATTCTGGAGCAGCCGAGCGGCACCGGCAAACGTGGCAGGAAAGATTAGCATTATTGGAAGCCATATGCGACGCACAATCTCCAGTCCGCTGGGGATCGGTATAACCAGCAGCTGACAGGCAAGCATGACCAAGTGCGTCACAATGCCGATGCCGTAGAGCATGGGGAAAGATATGTTCATTAAATTGCGGTGATAGATCCTGCGGAATAAGGCTCCCACTCCCGCGCAGCAGATGATGGTCGCTACACCGGCATAGACGCCGGCTCCTCCCTTTAGGATGCGGAAGGCAGAGGAAATGGAAATGGCAATCAATGTGGTGACTCGACTGCCAAAGAGTCCTGCCAACGTGAGGATAATCGACCGGCCGTCATAAATGATCCCCGGTTGATAGTGAAAGGGCATCAGCATACCCATAACGGCGGTTATGCCGAAGAGAAAGCCGATCAGCAAGTAACGAGAAACGGATTTTTCGCGGCTGATGCGTCCCAGCAGTTCATAAGAGGCTATAATCGCAATCAGCAGAGCAGCGTTTTGAATAAGTGAAACATACATTGGCGTAGGCCGATTTTAAGGCGCTGATGTATCTATTTTTGAGTTGTCAAAGAAGGTAATTAGACCGCCATGAAAAGGCTAGAACTTTGCCGGCAATCCGGACTGAACCAGAATTCTTATTTTCTTTTATCAATGATTATTGCCATTCCATGTCGGCTCATAGCCGGCGCGCTAACAGCAAAGGTTGTTTTTTAAAATAGCCCTACCTGCCCCAAGTCTGCTAAATTGCTCACTGCCGTCACACTATTCAGAAATAATTTTGCAAATGACGGCTAAAAAGAATGTTTTTTCATTCGTTGAAAAATTATACAAAACATTTCAAGGAGTTGCAAGAAAAAAATAATTTGAATTTATTTATGATAAAGAGAAATAACGGCTCCGAACATATTTATTCGTTTTTAGAAACTGTTCACGCATTCCAGTCGTTTTCCCGTTCGGTGTGAATTACAGATTGATTTTTTATGAAATGACCACCCTTTTTTGAATAGCAGCTTTATTAAGTCGGAATCTTTTATGATTGATCTTTCGGCTAAATTTTGTCATATTGACGAGAAGAAAACATGAGTAATCGAAGCATTGGGATAACACGTTCTTAGACTCTAATTAAACTATTGGTTATCCGAAAAAAGTTATTTCAGGCGTAGGAGCCGATTCAAGACTTGTTGATAAATGAACCCTGGTCGCGTCATTGGGCGCTTTGGTTGGCATGTTAAACGGAAAGGCAACAACGATGTTTTCGTGGGCGGGCAACCGCAGTATCGTTTTAAATTGGATCTCTGTGCGGGCTTTTTCGTTATAGATTTTGCCTGTCGCAGCCGGCAGGCATTGGGTGTTGCCGATCGATAACGGATGCGTGGCGAATGCAATCTTACAAGCCGTAATGTTTTTGCAGTTTTAACCATAGTGCTTATTTTTAATGATGCGCTGTTGCTACATATTACCGGTCAAATACTTTCAGCGGTAACTCGGAGCTCTGATGAAAACTCTTGTTCGTGATTTAGCCCAAATTTTTATCATCGCCTCTGTATTGGGGCTGGCAGCTAACGCCGTCAATCCGCGCGGCGTCAAGATCGGCTTTTCCCGGCCGCAGCGAACATCGGCAGCTGATTCTTCCCTAATCGGCGGTTCGTTTAAAGAGCCGTTTCTGGTCAACCGCGAGCAAGTGCGTCGAATGGCCGAGTCCGGCGCCGTCATCATCGATGCCCGCTCGCCGGAAGAGTTTGCCGCCGGGCACATACCAGGCGCCGTCAATATATATTTCGAGGCTTTGCATGAATATGTCGATGTGATGGAGGCTTTGCCTCGCGACCGCTGGCTGGTCTGTTATTGCGACGGTCCGCCCTGCGACAAAGGCGAAATGTTGGCGCGCGAATTGGTCTCGCAGGGTTTCCCGCGGGTTGCCTATTATTACGAGGGTTTAAACGACTGGAAGCGGGCCGGTCTGGAGGTGGTGCGATGAAGCAATTGCTTTCGCTTTTGCGGTTTGTTCTGGGCGGAATTTTTGTCTATGCCGCATTGGGCAAAATCCTTGATCCGACACAGTTTGCCGAAAGTATCGACAATTATCGACTGTTGCCGTATTTCCTGACAACCCTCACGGCGGCGATTTTGCCCTGGTTGGAACTGATTTGCGGCTTTTTGTTGATCCTCGGCCGTAAAGTTGCAGCTGCAAGCCTCATAATTATTGTTTTGAATTGTATTTTCATCCTAGCCATCGGCTCAGCCGTCGCGCGCGGCTTGGATATCGACTGCGGCTGCTTTTCTGCCGGCAGCAAGGTGGGGTGGGTACGCTTGATCGAGGACTTTGCTCTGCTCGCAGTGGCTGTGGTCATTTGGAAAGAGGCAAGGACTCTGCAGGCAAGATAAAGAAACGATCGACAGGTTTTCTGCTTCTTATCTCTCCCGAATATTAGAGTCAGTACTCCTCTTGAAACTCGATGGCTTTTCGTACTTTTTGACTGCGGCCGACATGAAAAGTAGGGTTTCCATACCGTCGTGCGCGTCTGCCTTTAAAAACTTGCCGACTGCCAGAGAGCTCCTGCGCTTAGTACGAAGGCAAAACCGGTAAGCGTTTTGGTTTAAAAAATCTAAATCTTTTTAAAAAATCGTTCAACCGCCGCTGCTGCCTGTCTTCCCTGGTAGATCGCGTGCACGACCAACGACGGCCCGCGCACGGCATCTCCGGCGGCAAAAACGCCAGGCTCCGAGGTCATCCACTGTCGATCCACAACCAGATTGCCGCGTCCGTCGAGCTTTAGGTTCAAGTCCCTTACCAACGGCCCATGCTCCACATGCAGGAAGCCGGTTGCGAGCAGAACCAGATCAGCCGGCAGCTCGAATTCGCTGCCCGAGATTTCACGATACTGAAATCGTCCATTCTCATCCCGATACCACTCCAGCCGCACTGCCCGCAAGGCCGAAACGCGGCCGTTCCTCCCTATAAACTCTCGAGTTAAAACCGCCCACTCACGAGTACAGCCTTCCTGGTGCGAAGTCGACGTACGCAATATATTCGGCCACTCCGGCCACGGATTGCGCGGCAGTCGTTCGGCAGGGGGCTTCGGCAGCAGTTCGATCTGCGTTACGCTGCGGGCACCCTGACGGACGCTTGTTCCGACGCAGTCGGAGCCGGTGTCGCCGCCGCCGATGACCACGACGTGCTTGCCTGCGGCAGAGATCTCCGGCTCTGCAATTTTGTCGCCCGCAATGCGTCTATTCTGCTGCGTGAGAAAGTCCATTGCGAAATGAATACCTTCCAGCTCGCGCCCGGGAATATTCAGATCGCGGGGTATGCCGGCGCCGACCGTAAGAATGATCGCATCAAACGATCGCCGCAGGTAACGCGCCGAGACATCCTTGCCGGCTTCGACGCCGGTTTCAAAGCGCACGCCCTCGGCGGCAAGCTGTTCCAGACGGCGGTCCAGAATGTGCTTCTCCAGCTTAAAGTCCGGAATACCGTAGCGTAGAATGCCGCCGACGCGGTCGGTTTTTTCGAACAAAACGACCTCATGGCCGCGGCGCGCCAGCTGCTGCGATGCGGCCAAGCCGGCAGGGCCGGATCCGATAACGGCGACCTTTTTACCGCTGCGATAGTTTGCGGGCTCAGGCTGCACCCAGCCCTCTTCGAAGCCCCTTTCGATGATCTGAAGTTCGATCTGCTTGATCGTTACCGCCTCGTCATTGTAGGCAAGCGTGCAGGCAGCCTCACAGGGCGCGGGACAGACTCGGCCGGTGATTTCCGGAAAATTATTCGTCGAATGCAGAATTTCGAGCGCCCGACGCCAATGGCCGCGGTAAACCAGGTCGTTGAAATCGGGAATGCGGTTCAGCACCGGACAGCCGTAGGTATGACAGGAGGGCACCCCACAGTCCATACAGCGCGCCGCCTGTCGGGTCAATTTATCCCTTGACAACAACAGTTCGAATTCGTGAAAATCCTTTATTCGTTGATGAACAAGACGTTTCGGCGCCTCTTCGCGTTTATATTCCAAAAATCCGGTTGCCTTAGCCATTGAACACCTCCTCGGTGACGGCAACGGTCACCTTTTCCGTTTCTTCCTGCAGGCGCATCCGTTCCAGGACGCGGCGATATTCGATCGGCATCACTTTAACGAAGAGCGGCAGTTGCGCCTCCCAATTATCGAGGAGCCACTTGGCGCGCCGACTGCCGGTCCAGCGGTAATGATCTTGAATCATTTTCTTCAACAGCCGTTTGTCCTCTTCGTTCCAAACGCTTTCCAAATCGACCGTGTCCAGGTTGCAGCGCGTGTCGAACAGTTCCGTTTCGTCGTAGACGAACGCGATGCCGCCGCTCATTCCGGCGGCAAAGTTGTTTCCCGTACGGCCCAGTATGACGGCCACTCCGCCGGTCATGTATTCGCAGCCGTGGTCGCCGACGCCCTCGACCACCGCGCAGGCACCGCTGTTGCGGACCATAAACCGTTCGCCGACGACGCCGTTGATAAAGACTTGGCCGCCGGTAGCCCCGTACAGCAGCACGTTGCCGGCAATGATGTTTTCGTGCGGCTCAAAAGTTGCCTGCGGCGGAGGCATGAGCACGATCCGGCCGCCGGACATCGATTTGCCGAGATAGTCGTTGGCGTCGCCGATAATTCGGGCGGTGATGCCGGGGGCCAAAAACGCGCCGAAGCTTTGGCCGGCGGAACCGGTAAAAGTCAATTGAATTGTATTATCCGGCAAGCCTTTCGCTCCGTACCGATCGACAATGACTCCGCTGAGACGCGCACCGACGGTACGGTGGACGTTCCGAATCGGCAGCTCGACGGAGACGGTTTTACCCTCTTGGATTGCCGGTTGACATAGTTCAATTAGACGACCATCCAAGTCTTCATAAGGAGAAGGCGGCTGCGGGCGTAGCCGTCGCCGCGGCGCCTGCGGTATGGGATCGACCAGCAGGCTGCGCAGATCGAGCGTTTTCGCCTTCCAATGATCCGTTTCGCGGACGAATTCCAGACGATCGACGCGGCCTACCATTTCGTCGACGGTACGGAAGCCGAGTTCGGCCATAATTTCCCGCAAATCCTGGGCAACGAAGCGGAGGAAACGTTCCACATAATCCGGCAGGCCGCCGAAACGCTCGCGCAGCCGGGGATCCTGAGTCGCAACGCCGACCGGGCAAGTATTGAGATGGCATTTGCGCATCATGAGACAGCCCAGGCTGATGAGTAAAGCGGTTCCGAAACCAAATTCTTCCGCACCAAGCAGCGCCGCCACGGCCAGATCGCGGCCGGTCTTTAATTGGCCGTCGGTCTGAACGACGATGCGGTCGCGCAGATTGTTGAGACGCAGGGTCTGCTGCACTTCCGCCAGACCGAGCTCCCAAGGCAATCCGGTGTGCTTGATCGAAGTGAGCGGAGAAGCGCCGGTTCCGCCTTCATAGCCGGAGATCAGCACCAGGTCGGCGCCGGCCTTGGCCACGCCTGCGGCAATGGTGCCTACGCCGGCTTCAGATACCAATTTGACCGACACTTTGGCGCGGGGATTGACGGATTTGAGGTCATAGATCAGCTGCGCCAGATCTTCGATCGAGTAGATGTCATGATGGGGCGGCGGAGAGATAAGGGTAACGCCCGGCGTGGTATGCCGCACGCGCGCAATCTCTGCATTGACCTTATGGCCGGGCAGCTGTCCGCCTTCGCCCGGCTTGGCGCCTTGGGCGATCTTGATCTGCAGCTCGTCGGCGTGCATCACGTATTCCGTCGTAACACCGAATCGGCCGGAGGCCACTTGTTTGATGCGCGAAAGCCGCAGATCGCCGTTCGGCAGGGGTTTATAACGTTCAGGATCCTCGCCGCCTTCGCCGCTGTTGCTGCGTGCGCCGAGACGGTTCATGGCAATGGCAATGGCTTCGTGGGCCTCGCGGCTGATCGATCCGAACGACATGGCCGCACCGACAAACCGCTTGGTAATGGACTCTACCGGCTCGACTTGATCAATAGAGATCGGCTTGCCTGCTTTAAAAGCTAATCTGCTGCGCAACACCGCCTGTACGGCGGCCTGTTGGTTCATATAGTCGCTGAATTCTTTAAACAGCGCATAATCGTTGAGTCGTACGGCGGTCTGCAGTTTATAGATCGCTTCTGTTGTCCACATGTGCGGCTCGCCGTCTTTGCGAATATGGTAGACTCCGCCTGGGTGCAGCAGGCGGGGAGGTTCGCCGTAGGTTGGAAAAGCCTGCCGATGCCTGCGACGGACCTCTTCGGCAATTTCGTCCAGGCCGATGCCGCCGATCCGCGAAGGGGTGTTGCAAAAGTAGCTGTCGATGACTTCTCGACCGATGCCGACGGCTTCGAAAATCTGTGAGCCGAAAAAGCTGTGTATTGTGGAGATGCCCATTCGACTGATGGTCTTCAGCAGACCTTTTTTGATTGCCGTTATATAGTTATCCATTGCCTGCTCTGCCGAGATCGGCTCCTCCAATAGGCCTTCTTCGACCAGATTGCGGATGGAGGCAAAAGCCAAATAGGGGCAAAAGGCATCGGCGCCGAATGCGAGAAGCTGAGCAAAATGAATGACTTCGCGCGCCTCCCCCGTCTCAAAAACCAATCCGCACCAATTGCGGATACCTTTTTTGATAAAATATTGATGCAGACCCGACGCCGCCAGCAAAACGGGAATGGGTGCCGAATCGGCGGTCAAATTCTTATCCGTGATGATCAGAAGGGTTGCACCGTTGCGGACGGCCTTTTCCGCTTGTTTGAACAGATTATCCAGTGCCATTTTCAAGCCCTTCCCGCCCTGCTCGACCGGAAAAAGCATGTCGAGTTCAAAAGTTTTGATGGCCGGATGTTGCGAATAACGGATCCGCTCCAAGTCGGAAGGCGTAAGGATAGGGTGTTGGAGTTTAAGACCGCGGTAATGTTCGGGCGTTTCCTCGAGGAAATTCTTTTCGCGGCCGACAAAGCTTTCGAGCGACATCACCATCTCCTCTCGGAGAGGATCGATCGGCGGATTGGTGACCTGAGCAAAAAGCTGCTTAAAGTAGTTGAACAAAAGCTGCGGCCGCGGCGACAGGACGGCCAACGCGGCATCGTTGCCCATGGAACCGACCGGCTCCTGAGCATGCGTCGCCATAGGCGCGAGGATCATTTTAAGATCTTCGTCGGTATAGCTGAAGGCATGTTGAAGGCGCAGGAGCTGCTCCGGCTCCAGTCTCGGCACATGTGCCGGGGCAAACAAACCGCGCAGCTCAACATGGTTCTCTTTTACCCAGCGGCGATAAGGCCGTTGGCGGGAAATTTTGGCTTTGATTTCATGGTCGGGAACAATACGGTTTTGCTCCAAATCAACAAGAAACATTTTGCCGGGCTGAAGACGCCCCTGACGAAGAATGTTTTCCGCCGGAATTTCCAAAACGCCGGTTTCGCTGGCCATAACCACCAGCCCGTCTTTGGTAATAGTATAGCGGGCCGGCCTGAGCCCATTGCGGTCGAGCGTCGCGCCGATGTAGCGACCGTCGGTAAAAGCGACGGCGGCAGGTCCGTCCCACGGTTCCATCAGTGCGGAATGATATTCGTAAAAGGCCTGCTTGTCGGTGCTCATACGCACTTTGGGCCCGTAGGCCTCGGGAATCATCATCATCATGGCGTGCGGC
The DNA here is from genome assembly GCA_034505495.1 of candidate division KSB1 bacterium. Lineage (NCBI taxonomy): Bacteria > Pseudomonadati > Candidatus Zhuqueibacterota bacterium. Next base: position 11,439 of record JAPDQV010000058.1, read on the forward strand.
AGGGACCTGCCGGAAAGCACGAGCAGTTCCAGTGCGTTATCAAAAATTGCCGAATCGCTGCCGTTTTCGATGAGGATGGGCTTTATTTTGTGAATGTCGTCGCCGAAAAGCGACGAGGCGATATGGGGCTCGCGTGCCTTCATGCGGTTGATGTTGCCGCGCAGCGTGTTGATTTCGCCGTTATGCGCCAATCGCCGGAACGGTTGCGCCAGCCTCCAGGTCGGCAGCGTATTGGTGCTGAAACGCTGATGCACCATGGCGAAGGGACTTTTAAACGCCTCTTCCGTTATATCCGGGTAAAAAGAAGGCAACTGGGCGGCGGTCAAAAGTCCTTTGTAAACAATGAGGCGGCTCGAAAATGAGGCAACGTAAAAAGCACCGGCATCGACCGACCAGGAGCATATTTCGTTTTCCGCCTGCCGGCGAATGACATAGAGTTTGCGTTCGAAATGTTCAGCAGGAATATTGCCGCGGCCGATAAAGAGCTGTTCAATAAAAGGACAAGTCTGCTTGGCGAGCTCTCCAAGTCCCTGAGGATTGGTGGGAACCTGCCGCCAGCCGAGAACAACGGCTCCTTCATATCGGCAATATTTCTCCAAAACTGCCTTGCAGTCCGTTCGTAAAGCCGCCTCATGGGGTAGGAACACCATGGCGACGGCGTAATCGCCTTCCTGAGGCAGCGGAAAGCCGATCTGCTCCGCTGCTGTGCAAAAGAATTCATGCGGCAGTTTGACTAAAATTCCGGCGCCGTCGCCTGTTCCTTGATCGCCGCCTATGGCGCCGCGGTGCTCCAAGTTGGCCAGTATCCGAATGCCGTCAGAGACAATCTGATGGGTGGGTTGAGCATCGAGGCGCGCGATAAAACCGACGCCGCAGCTGTCGTGCTCGAATGCCGGATCATAGAGACCGACCGTTTTACGGCTTGCATAGCCGAAGGGGTGAGAAGAGATTTGCATTGTGGCTTTTTGAAAATTCATAGTATTGCCCAATCGAAACGAATCTTGCCTGGTTGATTTCTGGAAAATGGTAAATCCTTCTTATCAAGAATTATGCCGAAAGCGATTTGAAAAGAATGAAAAAACTTATTAGAAAACATAGAGATAAACAGCGGCGACAGACATAAATTGATCGAGATATGGATATAAACAATAATGAAAAATCAATTTTGTAGGAAAATTTAATATAGGGACAAAAAAGAAATTTAGCTGACGCCGATTGCTTTAATTTTGCGTTTTCCGCTGCAGTGAATGAGTTGCGGCTTGTGCGGCGGTTCAGAACAAAAACTTAATCGCGACAATGGATTAGGAAAAAAACTTCCGCTTTAAAATGCTCGGTTTATCTTTGAGAAAACGAGGTAAAATAGCAGTTCGAACAGCGCATATCCATACTTTTCCGACGTCGAACTGTCGAAACAGCATAGGCTACAAAAATAGCAGAAAAATGCACATTCCGCTAATTTTGTAGCCATCATTTCCTACTTTTTCAGCGCTTCCAATTGTCTAGCCGCTTCCGCCTGGTATTCTTTGTCTTTTTTATTCTTCGGGGTCAAGGCAAGAGCCTGCTTAAACGCTGCCGCCGCCTTGTCCTTTTGATTCATTTCCAGATAGGTAATGCCCAGCTCCAAATGGTGGTTGATATGCGTCGGTTTCAGTTCGATCGCCTTTAGAAAATGTTTTTCCGCGTCCTCCAGGCTTGCCGGCGGCAGACCGCCGTATAGAATTTGCGCGAAAGTCTTTTGGATGCCGCTCAGCGTCGCAACCTTACGATGCCAGCGGGCATAAACATGATGCGCCGTATCGTTATTGGGATTGATCTGCAGAGCCTTTTCCGCTTCCTCTTTGACGGTTTTCGACAACTGCACCTGTTCCTTTTTTCCCGCCATCAAAGCAACACGACCGATGGCGACGGAAAGATAGAGGTGGGCATTGTCGTTCTCCGGGCAGATCTCGATGGCTTTGCGGGCAAACTCCTCTGCTTTGGTGAAATTAGCCGTTCGTTCGGCTTTGTCGGTTTTGTCGTCGCCGATATCGGCATAAGCGCGCGAAATTTTCCACGCCGCGTCACAACTTTTGGGATTGAGCGCAAACGCTGCTTGGTAAGCTTTCAACGCCGCCTCGTGCTCATAAGCGTCGTAGGAGGCATCGCCTTGCGCCATCAATTCCTCAAAGGTTGCGGCATTGAGACAAGTGACAGCAAACAGGCTCAAGCACAGCATCAGCAGTTTCATGAGGCATCTCCTTCTAAAGTCAATGGACAATGATGCGGATTTATTGGCGAAATATCTGAATTTTAATCACATCTTTCAATAAATAAATTTTCTGATGAACAGGCTTTTATTCAAAGACTACGCCCAGCGGCAGACCGCGCAGGCTGATGCCGAACTGCCGATTATCCGGCGGGAGGTGGGCGCCGTAAAAGCCGATCTGCACTCTGCCAAGAGAAACGAGCCCTGGGAACAGCTCCAACCGGATGTATTCAGCATCAGGTGAAAGGATCAATGAGGCAAGAAGAGAATTTTCACGATCGTAGAACAGCCCCAGGATGGGTTTGGTAACCGCGGTCACAATGCGGCCCTGGTTGTTGACGCCGTAGCGGAGATCGTAGGCAACGCTGCCGATTCCGCAGGAGAAAGCGGCGCCGTCGGAGCGGGCTATTGAAGCGCCGATGACGGTTTGTACGCCCCAATAGAAAAAGAGAGAATAGCGCCCAGAGTCCGCAACGGCGGCTTTGGCCGCGTACTGCTGTCCGGCGTTTTCCATGCGACCGTCGAAGGGGCAGAGAAACGGCTGTCCCGACCAGTCGAAAATCGGAAATGTGGTGGAAAAGAAACGTTTTGCCCAATTGGTGGAAAAGAGCAGCAGCCCGAGCGGATTAAAAATCAGCATGTCGGCGATCGGGTCGACGTTGGCGCCGCGGTAATTGCCGTTTTCGAGTGCTTCGTTCAACAACTGATAGCTTACGGTTGTGAGCAGAGAAAGCGTGCGCGGCAACGGATAACCATGGTAGGCGTACCATTCGGCGAGTTTGACGTACTGCATGGCATTGCCGACCAGATGCAATGAATAATTGGGCAGAAACTGCATGCGGTCGGGATTGAAGCTAAAGTTGAAGATCTCGTTGTGAATAAAATCACTTGCGCCGTATTTACGGATGTTTTGTAGGGGATGAAGCAGATTATCCGTAACGTTGCGGAATCCGGCTGCGTAGGGCTGCCGTCCGATGCGGCGGTCCATGCCGCCGTTGCGAAGAATATCAAAGGAGCCGTTCAGAAATAGAGTAAGGGGAGAAAAGATTGCCTCTGAGCCGTAGGTGATCTCCGGTCGATAGAAATAGCGGTCCCGCTCATCTCCTTTTGCAGGAGGGATAAAAAGAGATGCGATGAGCAGGGCGAGGATGGGTGACGATCGACTCTTCAGCGGTTCTCTCCATGGCTGCGCAGCAGTGCCGCGTTTTCTTTGAGAGGCGGAAACTCGGCCAAGTCATCCGTCCTGGAATTCCAACGCGTGAACAGATGGCCGAGAACAGCCGGAGATTGGAGCGAGAGGCTGTATTGAATGAAAGCGCGGCTCGCTTCGACGTTTCGCCAGCTTGTCGGCAGCACGCGAAAGCCTTTTTCGATGAACATAGGTACGCTCGGGTAACTGTCGCGTAGTTCATAATGCCAGTCGCAGATGATGATGTCTTTAGGAATCTTGTCGACGGCGCCCGCGGTGCCGTTTTTCGACGACTCCCATTCGCCATAGTCGATGACGTTGCCGTCGATCAGGCGGTCGCCCCACATCAGCATTTGTTTGCCCCGTTTGCCGACAATGTGGCGATGCAAATCGTTGACGGCTTTGGCAAACACTTCGGCCGGATCCTTCCCGCGCGTCGAGGGTGAAAGCTCATGGCCGATGAGAAAGACCTCATCCATGCCGACATGAAAATAGTCTGCCTGAAAGGCATCGAGCAGTTC
>JAPDQV010000059.1 GCA_034505495.1 candidate division KSB1 bacterium
GTGCCTGGCCGTAGACGGCGGCTTTACAATCTACGGTTTTTGAGCACGCGCCAACCTATCTTTCTATGCGGAATCCCCATCAGTGCTTTGCCCTACCGAAGCTCTTTTCGACTGTCGATCAAACAACGACAATTTCCGTAAAATCTCTGCAGAAACGCCCAGTCGGCGTTTCTGCAGACTGCTTTGCCGCAATTATTGAACGAGCGACAGCTTGATTGTCTTGCTGAATAAACCGGCCTCGAGGCGGCAGAAATAAATGCCCGAAGGTACTGCCTTACCGTGATCGTCGCGGCCGTTCCAGATGACAACATGCTCACCGGCAGAGTATATTGCGTCGAAAGTTTTCACCCTTTGCCCGTTGAGGTTATAAATCGTGAGGAGTACGTGGTTGGGCGATGCATTCCTAAAGCGTAAGACGGTGGCGGAATTGAACGGATTAGGATAAGCCGGCAGCAGATCGAATCCCTCAACGATCGGCGGTCGATTGCGCACGGCGGTTTTGGCAATCAGTTCGCGCGCAGCCTGGAACTTGTAGTTGCGATCGAGATCATGAATATCGTCGGTCAGCCCCCAACAGCCGTAACGGGTATAGGCACTGGAGAGCGTGAACTGCATGACAAGATTGCCGCCGAGCTGGAAAAAAGCGTCGTCATAATTATATTTTAAAATTTCGCCCATTTCCTTTGTGCGCTCGGCAAGAATACGGTTGGCCAGATTGACCGTGCTGCCGCCGCCGTGATCCGGCCCTCCCTCGTAAGAGCAAAAGCCGCCGACGAATCCCCATTTTTTCGCCGTATCGATCCACAAACGGCGAGTGGTCATTTGACCGCGGATGTCGTTCCTGCAATCGGCCAAAATTTTTTCCACGCTTTCCCCTTCGTCAGAACCGCCGCCGTAGTAGGTCTGGCAGGCTATGGCGTAAATAAATTGATTCGGTTCGCCGAAAGTGGTCTTGATGTAGTTGAGCATGGGTTCCAACCACGATTTGAGCATGGGAGCATGAGTGCATAGCATCACGCGAATTTTGTTATTCAACGACCCGCTGCCGTAAACCTGCTCGAAAAGCTTTGCCAACTCAACCGTGCGCCGCGCGTGATTTTGGTGCTCGGTAAGCTTGAGGGCCTTTGCCTGCGCCTGATTCCAGCGGCTCTGGTCAAAACCGAAAGCCGTATTCCAAACCTCATTACTGCTTTCCACATAGATGTTCAGGTTCGGATCAAGCTTTTCTTTGAACAGCGCGGCCAGCTGCAGGACATAATCACTGTCCGCCGAAACAGGTATGTTGATCCACGGGTCGATGCGGGTAAGATTGGACAGCTCAATGACGTATTCCCAAGCTGCGCCGTCCCGTTTGCCGATAACCGGCATCGGCGCCTGCGAAGCGTCGGTGGGCAGTTTGCGCATTGCCCAGGTGGTGCGCTCCGGATACTCCGGGTCCGCTCCGTTGGCGCCGGTAAAGGGCATGTAGCGGATTACCGCAAAAGGCGGCTGCGTCAGCGCTTTGATAAAGTCTTCGAGAAAAATTTGTTGGGTATCCGGTTTGTATCCGGGACGTATGATCCGCAGGTCGGTTATCCCGCTGTTGGTTCCGTCTGCAGGAGTCCTCTGCGTACTGGTAAAAGCAAGAAAAAACTTGCCGTGCTCTTTTCCAGGCGGGTAAGGAACGGAAAATGTAAAGGTGCTGAGGTTTTCGGCCGAGTCATAGCGGTAGTCGCGAATACTTCCTTCGCCGTAGGAAAAAACATTGGCGCGCCCTCTGAACGAACAGGCATAGTCGCCGCTGAGATCGACGCGATACTCTTCCGGATCATCGATCTCATTTGCCCACTCGGCAACCAAGCGAAGATCGATGATCAAAATTGCATCGCGCACCGGCCATCCTTTTTCGTCGAAATCTTCTTCCTGCAGCGGCTGCCAATCCGTAGTCCGCACCCAGCGATGCACCTCTTTGGCCATGTCGACAAACGTGCCGCCGCGTTCCGGCAGGCTGATATTGACGCCCAGACCCTGCGCTGCTGCAAGGCCGCAGCCGGCTGTTAAAATAAGTAGTGCAAGTAAATTTGCGCCTTTCATATTTACCTCATCTTAAAGGTTAAAGTGCAGTTTCAAGATAATATTTTCAACTTTGCTCTTCAATAGAAAAATCGCTTGCCAATTATAAAATTGGCTAATTTGCATCTTTCGGCCTTTTTCTCAACACCCTTCTCTTTGGCGGGAAAAAATGCTATATTCAAGAGATTCATTTAAAACGCAGGCATGGAATCAATCGAATTTTATATAGCGGCTGTTGCGGCGGTATTGTTGATCGGAATTTCCAAGAGCGGTTTCGGCGGCGGTTTGGGGGTGCTGGCTGTGCCGATCCTTTCTCTGGTCATTCCGCCGATTCAGGCGGCTGCCATATTGCTGCCTTTGCTGGTCGTAATGGACTTTATCACCGTTCGGCATTATTATCGCGATTGGGATGCACGCAACCTGGCCGTGCTTCTTCCTGCTGCCGTATTGGGTATTCTGGCGGGCAGTCTGTTTTTCCGCTATCTCTCGCAGGCGCATGTGCGGCTAATGATCGGCACAATGGCTGTTGCTTTTGCAGGCTATTATTTCTTTCGCCTTCAAAGCGCACCGCAAAGGCCCGCAAGCGTTGCGCAGGGATTCTTTTGGGGGGCGTTGGCAGGCTTTACGAGCTTTGGCGCCCACGCAGGCGGACCGCCCATCGATATTTACTTGTTGCCGCAAAAGCTGCCCAAGTCGCGTTTTGTCGGCACGACGGTCGTTTTTTTCATGCTCGTCAATCTTTTCAAGCTGATTCCATACGCTTTGTTGGGGCAATTGAGCTCTGTCAACTTGAAAGCTGCCGCCCTTTTAGCTCCTTTGGCACCGGTCGGCGTACGGCTTGGACTCTTGCTCCACCACAAGGTCAACGAAAAACGGTTCTACCAGCTTTGCAGTTTTTTTCTCCTGGTCACCGGAGTCAAGCTTATTGCCGATGGTTTGGCTGCAATGTGATTTAAAACCGCATCATTCTTTTCAATGCCGCCTTAACAGTCCTCGGCAACAGATGCAGGATACTTTTCTCTTGCAGCCTATATGGTATGGTCAAAATGTTGTCTCAGAATGATCGCTGTTGGACGGCAGTTGAAAGCGAATATATTTGATGGTTTTTCCGGCGGCGAGATGGCGCTTTTCATAAGTGGTTTGGATGTATGGGAGATCATCGACCAAGTTGCTGCGGTAAAGATCGGGGAAATTGTATAGAATTCGACACCCGAAGACCGCAAGCGAATCCAGAGTTGAGCGGTAGAGCGCGTCGTCATCCGTTTTGAAATGCAGTACCGCATCCGGTGTGCAGATTTGTCGATATATATCGAGAAAAAGCGTCGAGGTCAACCGCTTGCGGGGCTTTTTGGGATAAGGATCCGGAAAGGGCAGCCATATTTCGCTGATTTCCCCCGGCTCGAACATGGTGGTCAAATGGGCGGCATTACCGCGGATGAAAAACACATTGGTCATTGCGGCATCCAGGGCTTTTTTCGCCCCGACCCATAGACGCGCCCCCTTGAGATCCAAGCCGATATAGTTTTTCTGCGGAAATCGCTGGGCCAGTTCGATCGTATAATTCCCATGGCCGCAGCCTAATTCGAGGACAATTTCATGATCGTTACCGAAAACGGACGTTTTCCACTTTCCTTTCCATGCTTCCGGTTGTTGGGAAACGTTGCTGAAAGATTTAATCGCTTCGATGCGGATCCGCTTTTTCTTTGCCATTTCTCCTTCTCGATTGTAAAACCTAGATCGTTACTATACAAAAAACTAGTCATGAATACAAGCTGTAAAGTCGACACGAAAACATGTTTTCACAATGCCTTCATTCTAGAAGCCTATCCTTTACAGGCAATCATATTTCTGTCCATTCAATGCATGCTGTTTTGCGATTTGAGAGAAATCCACAGACATTGTGTCGCTGCAAAAAACGGTTCAAAACCATGGTCAACGGGTAGAAATAAGCAATGATCTGGTTTGTTTATTGGCTCTTGCAGGTTTTTATATGGCAGCCGTCTCTTCGCTGCGCATTATTCCCGCAGCTACCGGTGGTGCATTTGATTGCCGAAGTATTGAACGATCTCATCTATGTACCAATCGCTCTGTTTCTGCCCGTTGCCGTAATCCGCGGTATAATCAAAGTCGCCCCTGAAAAGAAAACCATTCTGTCTGCGCTGTTTTTGATGTGTTGGGTCGGCTTGACTCTTGATCAGGGCCTTTTGCGCCCTCTATCGGCATTTTCTCTTGCTTACCTCTTTATTGCATTCTTTCAACTCAAGCGCTCATTTTCATTTTCCCGCCTCGGCTACCTGCTTTGTCTCGTTTCGGTTCTGCTGCATTATCGTTCGCAGCTTTTTCCGCCCCTCTCGTCAAACAGACCCGCGTTAACATTGATGTCCTTTAATATGAACACCCATGTTTTTGCCTACAACGACGAGAGGACTATGCGGCTGATTCGCGAGCAGCTGCCGGACATTGTGTTTCTGCAGGAATGCCATCGCCTCAAGATTCGGGCACTTGTAACGCGGCTCTTTGACCTGTATCCGTATCAATGCGGCCCGGGCCTGTTCCGCGGCCAGGGAGATGTGCTGATTCTGAGCCGCTTCCCGCTCACAGCTCTCGATCCGATCGTGCTGCGCAGCAGATCTGCAACCTACGGAAGGCTGGTCAACCATGCCGTCGTCGACATCAAAGGGCGTAAGGTTCATCTGATCAATTGCCATTTGACTCACACCGGAAAAGAGCTCAAAGAGTGGGTCTTGGGCGGCTTCCGCAGGGGCGATTGGGAAAACCTATTGTCCGCCGAACATGGCCGTCAGGAGGAATTTAACCAACTGATCCAAGCCGTAACAAGCGTCAAAGAACCGCTGATTTTAGCCGGAGACTTTAACGAGCCGACCAACGGAAGGAACATTGCTTGGCTTTCGCGGCATTTGGCAAATGCCTTCAGCCGAGCCGGCTGGGGGGTAGGTGCTGCCTACGGCGGTTATCCGCTGCAGAAGAAGCTGCCGAAATTGCTTGCAGCGGCAGCCGTCGATTACCTTCGCATCGATCACTTGTTCTGTTCCAACCATTTTTGTGTCGAAACGGCAAAAGTCTATTCGGTCGGCGCCTTTGATCACCGCCCGCTGATCGTCCGCCTCTCATGGCGCAAAACCAGATAAAAAAAATTGTGGAGGAAAAAATGGCCAAGAGTCCTCAAGAATTTCAGGAATATCGCCGCCGCATGAACGAGCGCATTCTGTCGGTGGATAATCTTTCAATCCGCCGTTTCTTTAACTTGGACGGCGCCGTTTATAAAGACGGCGCGTTGGATGCCAAAGTGAAAGAAATGCTCGGGTTGGTTGCCTCGATGGTGCTCCGCTGCAACGACTGCATCGCGTATCATCTCATCCAATGCTGCGAGGCCGGCGCCACCGATGAAGAGCTGTTCGAGTGCTTTTCGATCGCTCTGATTGTCGGCGGCTCGATCGTCATCCCCCACCTGCGCTATGCGGTGGAATTCCTCGACCAGCTGCGGCAGCAGCCCTCATAACGTCAAGAGGGCTGCTGATTTCAGGGCTCAGGCAATTATGGAAATATGGTCCTGAACGCGCGGCGGCTCGTGGGGTTGCGGTTGAGCGGCCGGTTTGCCGAACGCGGCGGCGGTCACAAGTTGCCACGGTTCCTTAACGCCGAGCAGTTCTTCCAAATCGGTTCGCGCCGCCATCAATCCGGAAAGCCAGCAGCCGCCCAGGCCGAATTCCGCTGCAGAAAGAAGCATGTTCTCGACGGCGGCACCGATGCTCTGCAAATCGGGATGGCGGCGCATTTCGTTGATGGTCTCGTGGCTCAGTTTCCCCAAATCATCGGCAACGGCGTGGTAGGGCTTGGCTGCGATCAAGATCAGCGCCGGCGCCTCTGCGAAAATCGTCGCATAATGATCAACGGTTTTCAGCAGGTTGCCTTTGTCGGTGCCTCCGAAAAGTTCCTCGAGTCGACGATGAACCAACTGCGCCATTTTGCCGATGAATTCCCGGTTGGTTACTAGGTAAAACCGCCAAGGCCGCTCGTCTGCCACGGCAGGCGCATAAAGAGCTCTTTCCACCAACTTTTGCAAAAGTTCCGGCGAAACAGGTTCTGATGTAAATTTTCGTACCGTTCTGCGGGTTCGGATCGCTTCGTACAATTCCATGGAGTCTCCTCTTTAGTTTTTGTTGTTATAATGCAAAAGAGCTGAAAATAATTCCAATGCTGCTTTTGATGCTTGTGTTTAAAGATGGTTTTAAGTATACTTTAAGAGGAGTTGAAAAGGAATCTGCCGCATGCAGGTTTGTCATGTTGTAAAATTGTGGGCGATGCCCGTTTTATTGTGCACCCTGTCTTGGCTTTCGAATGCCCAATCTGCTCAAAACCCGCAATATTTTGAGGCTCTGCGGCTGATTCAGCTCGACCGGCAAGAGGAGGCTCTGCGTATTCTCAAGTCTCTCCATCGCGAATCGCCGCAAAACCTCGAGGTGATCCGCAAGATCGGCGAGCTCGAGTTCCGCCTGGAGCGATGGAGCAACGCCAAAGATTGGTATCGAAAACTCTATGAAGCCGATTCCAATGACGCCGACGCGCTCTTTCATTTGGGCGTCATCTATCGCGAGACCGGCAAGTACAAAGCGTTTCTTCTCCGAGATCGCGATTGGAAAATCGCAGCCGACTATTTTGAGCGGCTGTCGCTTCAAGACCCTTCCTTCAAAAATCTTTATTTCGAATATGCCGTACTCGAACGCTACCGTGAGCGGTACGATCACGCCTTAGAATTGTTTGAACAACAGCTGAATTTGGCCCCTACGCCCAAAGCCGTTGTCGCTTATTTCCGCTGCGCCGAATCGTTTATTTACAATCGCAACAGCGAAGCTTTGCGCAAATGGGCTGCGGAAAAAAAGAGCGCAGCCGTCCAATTTTTTATTGCGGAAAGTTATCGTATTGACAAGAACTATACGCCGGCCGATTCGATTTATGCCCGACTCGCATCCGACTCGGGTATAGTTATGCCCAAGGTTCCTCTGTTCATCGCTTGGGCAAAATCCAGATTCGAGCAAAATGACCCTCGTCGCGCGCAAGCTCTCTATGAAAAGGCGCTCGATTGCGTCACCGACGAGTTCGAAGCCGCTCTTTTTTTCGATCACATCAAATATATTCTCTCGGATGATGAGTTGAAGGAGTACGAATCGCTTAAAAACGCCGATGAGAAGCGTCTTTTCTTTAAAAAATTATGGGTGGCGCGTAATCCCATGCCGGCTTCGGAGGTGAACTATCGTTTGCTCGAACATCTACGCCGCTATTTGGTCGCCGAGCGGCAGCACTATTACGACGGCTTTCGACTGCCGTTCAACAACCCCGATCGCTTAAACGAGTTGGTCTTTCCGAGGGTTTTTGAGCTTAACGACAAATTCAACGACAAAGGACTGATCTACATCCGCCACGGTGAGCCGGACGACCGCGCCTTTGACATCGAAGCCGGCATGCCGCTCAACGAATCGTGGCTTTATCAGGAACGCGGCCAACTGCGCAAACGCATGATCTTTCATTTCGTACAGGGCGAAACTCAAACCGGCAATAACTGGCGCTTGTCTCCTTCTCTGCCCACGCCGCTCTTGGAAAGCCGCATCTCCTGGGATCCGATCTACAACCGCATCATCACCGGTTCGGCCGTTGAAGCTCTGGCCTATCAGCGCGAAATGGTGCGCCTCAGCCGCGAAGACGTCAGCGTCGGTTTGAACACCGACCAGCACTCTTGGGAAAAATCGATCAGGACAATCATTTTTCCTTTTTACCTGGCCACTTTTCGCGCCGACAGCGGTCTGACGCGACTCGAACTTTACTACTCGGTCGACGACAAAGAGCTGATGATCGAAAAGAGCAACCTCCTAAACGACAGCCTTATCGTCAATTTCGGCGTCTATGACAACGATCTGAATCGGCTATTTTCCGTCGATAAGAAAATTTCCTTCCGCGAAATCAAGGCCGCATCCGAAAAGATCGGCTACTGGCCCGATCAAATGGTCTTTGTCGGTCCGCCGGATCGCTATCAACTGGCAATCGACGTGCGTACGCCGCAAGACCGCGCCATCGGCGGCTACAAGTTTAAAATCAACCTTTCCGACTACCGCGGCGACAAACCGTCCATGAGCGGTATCATTTTGGCTTCCACCATTCAACCGGCTGCTGAAAAAGATCTGTTCGTCAAAAATCATCTCCAGGTCGTACCGAATCCTCCCAAGCTGTTCAGCCGAAAATCGCCGCTCGGCGTCTATTTTGAACTTTACAATCTGCCGATCCGGGAAGGCCGCAGCCTTTCGTTCGAGGTAGAATACGTCCTGAAACTGCTTGAGGAACGCGCCGACAACATCCTGCAGACTATCGGCAACATCTTCCGCAATCGCCAACCATCCACCTCGATGCGTATCGAGCGCTCCGCAACCGCCGCCACCTCCATCGAATACCTGCTCTTGGATCTTAAAAAATACATTCCGGGCATCTATGAATTGCAGATAAATGTAACCGTCCCGACTGTTGAGGACTCTTTGACACGAAAAATAAACTTTGAGCTCAAATGAACGAACAAAACGATGAAATCAATCTGCTGGAAGATCTCTACGGACGCATCATCCCCAAGTATGAGGAAGCACATGGAATCATGGCGGCGCTTCTCGATTTTCCGGCAAGCAGTGATCTGTGCTTTGTCGATCTGGGTTGCGGCTTCGGCGGACTGACGAGGCGCATTTTAGAGTCGTTTCCATCTTCAACCATTTTCTGTGTCGACATCGATGAATTAATTCTGCAGCGAATGAAGCAAAAACTCGCAGCGTATGCAGATCAAATTGTTCCTTTGGCGCGCAACCTCAACGACCAGGCTTGGATGCAGGACATCCGCCCGCCGGCCGCCATCCTATCTTCCTTTACGCTCGACTTTTTGACTAGCGAACGACGGCAGGCTTTGCTGATAGAGGCGTTCCAACTTTTAGATTCAGGAGGACGATGGGTCAGTTGCGAGTTCTATCGTTCGCCCGACGCGCGCGTCAATCGCGTTTTTTACGATCTTGAAATTCGCTTTATTCGCCAGGCCCTGGAGCAGGGCGAAGTGACGAAGGATCAGCTCGATCGTCTTGCGGCTTCGAATCGTTTGCGCCATAACCAGCCGATGATGACCGTCGACGACATGAAGCTGCAGCTCCAGGCGGCCGGTTTCAGCACCATCGATGTACCTTGGCGATTTTTGAATTTGGCCATGGTTTCCGGCATTAAAGCATCTCGCTGAATGGCTATGTTCTTTCGCGTAACTGCTGAAACGTCTTTTGAAGGAGCCATGACATGTGCGAATTCAAAGCGGCCTCCGCTTGGATGGTTTCCGCTCTGTTTCTGTGGATGATGATCTCTCCTCAACCGCTGACATCACAGGAAACGACCGTGCTCAAAACAAGCGCAAAATCGAATTGGGAAACAGCCTATTCTGCCAAAGAACTGGGGGCGATCCGCCGAAACGGCCGAACTTTGTTCAGACTTTTTGCTCCGCGGGCGACATCGGTCATTCTCCATCTCTATCGTGACGCCGAGGCCGCGAGCGGCGAACGAGTCGCCATGCACCGCGATGCGGACGGTGTCTGGGAGGCTGAGATCGAACGTGATCTGCTTGGTTATTATTATTCCTACAGTGTCGACGGGCCTCGGGGTAAGGATGAAGCATTCGATCCTGAAAAGCAAATTGCCGACCCTTACTCTCGCGCCGTCGCTTCCCGCAACGAATATCATCATCGGGCCCGCACTTTGATCGTGGATATGGCCGCTTATGATTGGGAAGGTGACGTCGGACCGAATATTGCCTGGGAGGACCTCATCATCTATGAATGTCACCTGCGCGACATGACCGCTCATCCCAGCTCCGGCGCTGATCCGGCCATTGCAGGAAGTTACTGCGGCTTTATACAGCCTTCCATCCGCGGCGGCATCAATCACCTCAAGGCCCTTGGATGCAACGCCGTCGAGTTTCTCCCCTTACATGAATTCGGCAATATCGAAATCCCCTATCAAGTGCCGGTGGATGGAGTCGTCAACACTTGGAATCCCTATGCTCGCAATCATTGGGGCTACATGACGTCTTACTTTTTCGCGCCGGAATCCTACTACGCTTCGGGAGAATCTTTGGCTTCCGGAAAACTGTGCGGCGTCGACGGCCGAGCCGTGAACGAGCTGCGCGATGTCGTCAAGGCGCTGCATCGAGAGGGCATCGCCGTTATTCTGGACGTAGTCTATAACCATGTCTCGCAGTATGATTGGAACTGCTTCAAGCTGATCGATAAAAAGTACTATTTTCGTCTCAACCTCGACGGCAGCTATACCTCGGTCAGCGGCTGCGGCAATGATTTCAAGACCGAAAGTCCGATGGGCCGCCGGATGATCCTCGACAGCATCCGCTTTTGGATGGAAGAGTATCACATCGACGGTTTCCGCTTCGATCTGGCCGCCATGATCGATGCGGAAACCTGCGATGAAATCTATCGCCTTGCACGGCAGATCAATCCCAACGTCATTTTGATCACCGAGCCGTGGGGCGGCGGTTATAAGCCGGCTGAATTCTCCCGACGCGGCTGGGCGGCCTGGAACGATCAGTTCCGCAACGGCGTCAAGGGTCAGAATCCGTACAACGGTCAAAGCTTTATCTTCGGACGCTGGTTCGGAAACAATAGCTTAAAGACAATTAAACGTTACGTGATGGGCTCCTTGGCGGCTCACGGCGGCCTGTTTGTCGAAAAAGCGCATTCCGTGAATTACCTCGAATCCCATGACGATCACACGTTAGGCGATTTTATCCGCATCGGCTTGGGCGGTTCGGAAAAAGTCGACGATCCGGAGGCCAACGCCCGCCTGACTCCGGAACAACTGCGCATCAACAAGCTTGCCGCGCTGATTCTTTTTACTTCCCAAGGCCCGGTGATGATTCACGAAGGCCAGGAGTGGGCGCGCAGCAAAGTCATTGCACCCGCCCCTGTCGACGATCCTAAAATCGGCTGGATTGACCATAACAGTTACAACAAAGATAATGAAACGAATTGGCTGAACTATCAACATGCCGATTGGAATCGGGAGCTTGTCGATTATTATCGCGGCCTGATTGCCCTGCGCAAGGCACATCCTGCTTTCCGTCGCAGCCGTCCCCAGGATTTTAAATTTCTGACGACGCGCAAAAATCCTTTCGCTCTCGGTTATCTGATTCGAAAAGACGGCTCCGGCGATTCGCATGATTTCATCGTTTTGTTGAACGGTCATCGGGAGAAAAGCGCGGAATTTTCGCTGCCCCGCGGTCGATGGACGATTGTAGCTGATGAATCTGGTTCGCAGCTTTATCGGCCGCTCTTTGATCACCGCGTTCAAGTACCGCCCTCCAGCGGCATGATTCTGCAGAAATAAATCGTGCAGACATCCCTTTCGCAAAAACCTTTGCGTTCGATTCTAGTCAAACCGGCAGGCTCGGCGTGTAATTTAGCCTGCCGATACTGCTTCTATTTGGGAAAAAACGTTTCTCAAGATCGTAACCTGCCGATGCGGATGAGCGAAGAGACGTTGCGGAGTTTGGTCAAGCAAATGATGCGACAGGGTGAACGAGAGGTGTCCTTTTGCTGGCAGGGCGGTGAACCGACTTTGATGGGCATAGAGTTTTACGAACGCGCAGTCGAATATCAAATCCGATTCGGCCGGCCCGGCCGGATCGTCGGCAACAGCCTGCAGACCAACGGCGTGCTGATTGACCGCGACTGGGCTTTGTTTCTGCGCGATGCACGTTTTCTGGTCGGACTTTCTTTAGATGGACCTCGGCACATTCACGATCGTTATCGCATGGGCAAAGGACAGGGAAGCTGGACGAGCGTCATGACCGCATTGGAAATATTGATGCGCTACGAGGTGCCCGTCAACGTCTTGACGGTCGTCAACGACTATTCCGTCAATTTTGCCGACGAAATTTACTCTTTTCACAAGCAGAATGGTTTGACCTACATGCAGTTCATCCCCTGTGTCGAAAGGCGGCGGGATGATCCGCAGGAATACGCTTCTTTTGCGGTCCCTGCTGAAGCATACGGCAGGTTTTTGTGTCGATTGTTCGATCTTTGGTGGGAGGATTTTCAAGACGGAAAGCCGACGACCATTATTCGCTGGTTCGATTCGGCGGCGGCAAACTGCGCGGGAATCGAACCGGCCGAGTGCACGCTGCAGACCGAGTGCGGTTCTTATCTGGTCGCCGAGCATAACGGGGATGTATTTTCCTGCGACTTTTTTGTCGACACAGCACATTATTTAGGGAATTTACACAAGACTCCTCTTGTCGAACTTCTCAATAGCCCTCAACAAAAAGACTTTGGCGCCGTTAAAGCTGATTTGCCCACAGACTGCCGTTCTTGTGAATGGTTGTATCTTTGCAAAGGCGGATGTCCGAAAGAGCGAAAAGGAAGCGGGGAAGAGCCGCGCAACAACTATCTGTGCGGGGCTTATCGCGAGTTTTTCCGCCATGCTGAATCGCGGCTGAAAGAATTGGCGGAACGCGCCAAGCCGGCGCTGCGCTGAAACAAAAAAGGCCGCATTTGGCGGCCCTTGTGCCGAAGGTGGGATTTGAACCCACACGAGCGTCAGCTCACACGGCCCTGAACCGTGCGCGTCTGCCAGTTCCACCACTTCGGCGATGCTTAAATATAAAAACTTGGTTTCAAAAAAGCAATAGATTTTCTCGGCTTTTTCTTGCTTTTCATGAACAAGAATAGTAGATTACAGTTCGTCAATGATGGAAAGACAGATTGGGATCGGCAAAGCAGACAATCCAGCTGGTCAACCGCAAAGCTTTCAGCGAGTACGAAATTTTGGAGCGCTTCGAAGCAGGCCTGGCTTTGGTGGGAACCGAGGTCAAGTCGCTGCGGCAGGGCCGCGCTTCCTTTAAGGACAGCTATGCCAAGGCGTTGAACAATGAGCTGTGGCTGGTCAACTTTCATATTTCACCTTATGATCACGGCGGTTATGCGAATCACGATCCGTTTCGTCCCCGAAAACTCTTGCTTCATCGCTATGAAATCAAACGATTGATCGGCAAGATTGAGGAAAAAGGCCTTACTTTGGTGCCTCTGAAGGTCTATTTCAAGAATGGCCGCGCCAAAATTGAATTGGCATTGGCAAGAGGTAAAAAGATCTACGATAAACGGCAGGACATCGCCAGGCGGGATATGACCCGTGAGGCGCAGAGAGAATTAAAAAACAAATATCGTATCAAGATTTGACGGAGACTCTGTGAATCGAGCGAATGTTTTTGACGAGCTGCAGCGACGAGGCTTTGTTCAACAATTGACCGACCCGGATGAATTGCGCGAGCTCCTGGGACGAGAGGCGGTCACTTTTTACATCGGCTTCGACCCTACGGCCGACAGCCTGCATGTCGGCCATCTCATGGGCATCATGGCTATGATTCACATGCAGCGTTACGGCCATCGGCCGATTGCCATCGTCGGCGGCGGCACGGCAATGGTCGGAGACCCCAGCGGCAAGACTGAAATGCGCAAAATGCTGAGCCGAGAACAGATTGTCGAAAACACGCAAAAGATCAAGGCACAGTTGATGCGTTACCTCGATTTTAGCGAAGGCAAGGCGCTTTTGGTGGATAATTACGAATGGCTGGGGAATTTGAACTACCTCGAGTTTTTGCGCGACATCGGCAGGCATTTCAGCGTCAATAAAATGCTGTCTTACGAAACCTATAAACGGCGTCTGGAGACCGGTCTCTCGTTTCTGGAATTCAATTATCAGTTGCTGCAGGCCTATGATTTTTATATGCTTTTCAAGCGGTACAACTGCCGACTCCAGATGGGCGGCGATGATCAATGGGCAAACATTCTGGCCGGCACTGATTTGATTCGTCGCCTCGAAGGCGTCAATGTCTACGGCCACACCTTTCCTTTGTTGACCACTGCCGACGGCAAAAAAATGGGCAAGACTGAAGCCGGAGCGCTTTGGCTGGACCAGCAAAAGACGCCTCCGTATGATTATTTTCAATATTGGGTGAATATTGACGATCGGGATGTCTACAAATGCTTGGCGTATTTTACATTGCTGCCGATGACCGAGATTGAGCGGGTCGAAGCAATGCAGGGTGCAGAACTGAATGCGGCAAAAAGAATATTGGCCTACGAGGCGACCAAATTGACTCATGGCGAGGAAGCTGCCAAATCGGCTTTAGCGGCGGCAATTGCCGCATTCGGCGCTGTAGAAATCCCTGATGATCTTTTGCCCTCAAGTTCGATTCCCCGAAGGGTTGACCTGAGCAGCGAGGCATCCATTCCGCATGCCGAAATCAGTCGATCCTTGCTCGAATCCAGGCCGTTGTTGGTGGATTTGCTGGTTAATTTTCAATTGACTTCATCCAAAAGTGAAGGGCGTCGACTCATCGACCAAGGTGGAGTTTACCTTAACGGCGACAAGGTTTCCGACCGCGATGCCGTCTTGTCGGTGGAGCATGTGCGCGACAACAAAATCAGCATACGTCTCGGCAAGAAAAAGCACTTTAACTTGATTGTGATTTAGTATATTGATTATTTTGAATAAAGACGCTATAAATATCAAAATTGGAAATATAAGATACGCAATAAAAGGAATAAATTCGGAAAAAAAGCCTTGACAAAAGGCTGTCGTTTAATTATATTTTAGGGCTTTGCTTCGGAGGGATGGAGTGAAGCGTGAGCGGCTCTTTCTTGTGAGGGGCTGTAGGAGTTCTTTGTCAGGCGTGCGAGGTCTTGAGCGTCTTTTGAGTTTGGCCTGGTTGATTTGGTCGGCCGGGCGAGACGGAAAGAGGATAGATTAGAGTTGGGATAGGTAACGATGAAGAGTTTGATCCTGGCTCAGGACGAACGCCGGCGGCGTG
>JAPDQV010000060.1 GCA_034505495.1 candidate division KSB1 bacterium
AATGTGCGGATCGAGGCTGAGCTGATCACGGAGATTGCGATGGAAGAGGGCTTGCGGTTTGCCATTCGCGAGGGCGGACGTACGGTCGGCGCCGGTGTGGTGACCAAGATCCTCAAATAATATCGAAACGGGACGATCATGAGAGAATTGGTTATTCTTGAATGCACCGAATGCAAGCAGCGCAACTATACGACTGATAAAAACAAGCGCAAGCATTCCGGTCGCGTCGAGTTCAAAAAATATTGCAAATGGTGTAACAAGCGCACGATCCATAAGGAAACACGCTAGTTTACGGTGCAAAGTAGGCCTGTAGCACAATCGGCTAGTGCACTGGACTCCAAATCCAGGGGTTGGGGGTTCGAGTCCCTCCAGGCCTGCTTTTTTAAGCAAACAACAGATTCGTATAGATCCCGTCCTTATCGCAAAAGCGGAAAGCTATGATCGCAAAGATAAGACAGTTCTTTCAGGATGTGAAATCCGAGATGGCCAAAGTAAGCTGGCCGACCAAAGAGGAGCTAAAGGGCGAAACGGCGCTGGTCATCATCGTTTCCTTGGCGTTTTCAGTTTTTATCTTTGCCGTCGACCATCTGCTGTCTTGGTTAATTCAGTTGATTTATTAGGCTAAAGAATGGACGACGCAGGAAACATAGTGAGCGAAAACAGCGAGGCCAAGTGGTATGCCATCCACGTTCTTTCGGGACATGAGAGCAAGGTAAAGGCTCTCATCGAGAAAGAAGCGGCTCTTGCCGGCCTTGCTCACAAAATCGACAACATCGTCATCCCCTCCGAAGAGATAACGGAAATGAAGGATGGGAAAAAGCGGGTTCGTAAACGCATTATGTTCCCAGGTTACATGCTGGTACATATGGTTTACGACAAGCAGACGCGGCATCTCATCCTCAACATCCCCGGTGTGACCAATTTTGTCGGTCGCAAGGATGAACCTGTGCCCCTCAAACCGGAAGAAGCGGAGCGCATCATTGGACGGGAAGGCGGGCGGGATCGGCGCGTCACCCCGTTCCGGGTCGGCGATCTCATCAAAGTCATTGACGGGCCTTTCACCGATTTTACCGGCTTTGTCGATGAAGTGAACGAAGAGAAAAATAAAGTCAAAGTAATGGTCAGCATTTTCGGCCGTTCGACGCCCGTAGAACTGGATTTTCTGCAGGTGGAACTGGAACAGTAGGATTATAATGCTATGGCAAAAAAAGTAGTTGCACAAGTCAAACTTCAACTGCCCGCTGCTCATGCCACACCTTCCCCTCCTGTGGGGCCGGCGCTGGGCCAGCACGGCGTAAATTTGATGGAGTTCTGCAAAGCCTTCAATGCCAAGACGCAGGACAAGCAGGGACTCATCATTCCGGTCATTGTGACCGTTTATCAGGACCGCACTTTTACGTTCATCACCAAGACGCCTCCGGCTGCCGTGTTGTTGAAAAAAGCCGCAGGGCTTGAAAAAGGCTCCGGCGAACCCAACCGCAACAAGGTGGGAAAGGTCACTAAGGCGCAGATTCGGGAGATTGCCGAAACCAAAATGCCGGATCTCAATGCCAACGACATCGAGGCGGCCATGAGCATGATCGAAGGTACTGCCAGAAGCATGGGAATCGTTGTGGAAGGATAACCTTTCTGCACGCATTGTAACGGAGATAGAATGAAACGCAGTAAACGGTATCAGGAAGCCGCGGCCAAAATCGACAAGACCAAGCTTTATCCTCTGGATGAGGCCGTGAATTTGGTGCGCGAGCTTGCGCCTGCAAAATTCGACGAAACCGTAGAGCTTGCCGTCCGTTTGGGTGTCGATCCGCGCAAGGCTGATCAAATGGTTCGCGGAACCGTTATTCTGCCGGCCGGTACGGGCAAGCAGGTTCGAGTTTGCGTGATCGCCAAAGGCGAAAAAGAAAAGGAAGCCAAAGAAGCCGGAGCCGACTATGTGGGCGCCGAGGATCTGATTGAAAAGATTCAAGGCGGCTGGTTCGATTTCGACGTCATGATCGCTACGCCGGACGTCATGGGCCTGGTCGGAAAGCTGGGACGAATTCTCGGTCCACGCGGGCTTATGCCGAACCCCAAAGTCGGTACCGTAACCTTTGAAGTCGGCAAAGCCGTCCGCGATGCCAAGGCGGGCAAAATCGATTTTCGGGTCGACAAAACCGGTATTGTGCACGCCATTGTCGGGAAAAAGTCGTTCAGTCCGGACCAACTCAAGCAGAATATTCAGGCGCTGATGGAGACCATTCAACGGCTCAAGCCCTCGACGGCCAAAGGCGTCTACATAAAAAGCGTCAGCTTGTCCTCAACCATGAGTCCCGGCGTCAAAATTGACAAGAATACGATCAGTGAAGCGGCATAGCTGACCGTCACTAGCGAAGGAAACAACGATTATGCCTCAACCTGAAAAAATAGCCAAAGTCGAAACGATTACCGAAAGTCTAAGAAAAGCCAAAGGTGTTTATATCACCGACTTTTCGGGATTGACCGTCGAACAGATGACGCAGCTGCGGCGCGAATTCCGCAAAGCCCAGGTCGGGTATTTGGTGGTCAAGAATACGTTGGCCGAGCGCTCTTGTCGAGAGCTGGGAATGGATTCCATGATTCCTTTCCTCAAGGGTCCTACCGGCCTGGCGGTTGCGTACGGAGATCCGGTGGCGCCGGTGCGCATCATCGTGGAGTTTCTCAAAAAGAATAAAGAAAAAGGCAAGCCGGAGCTCAAGGGCGCTTTGGTCGAAGGTCAGTTGCTGAGCGCCGCCCAAGCCGAGGCTATGAAGGACTTGCCGACCCGCGAGCAGCTGATCGCTCAGGTGGTCGGCGCTATCGCCGCGCCGCTGAGCGGTTTGGCCGGAACGCTCAATTCGCTCATCGGCAAGTTCGTCGGCACATTGGATGCCGTGCGTGAGAAAAAAGAAGCTTAACGATCATACATTTAACGCTAACGGGAGGTTGAAATGCCCGAAGAAAAACAAGCAATGGTAGAGAATCAGGCGGCGGGAACCGAAGTTCAGGATCCTGAAGTCGAAAAGTTTGTAAAGGCCATAGAAGAGATGACTGTTCTGCAGTTGTCTAAATTGGTAAAAGCCTTGGAAAAACGCTTCGGCGTGACGGCTGCGGCGCCGGTAGCGGTGGCTGCTGCACCGGCGGCGGCTGCTGCTGCTCCGGCTGAAGCGGCTGAAGAAAAGACCGAATTCGACGTTATCCTCAAATCGGCCGGCGCCAATAAAATCAACGTGATCAAAGAGGTTCGCGCGCTGACCAACCTTGGGCTCAAGGAAGCCAAAGATTTGGTGGACGGAGCTCCGAGCGAAGTGAAGAAGGGCGTGAGCAAGGAAGAAGCGGCCGAGATCAAGGCAAAACTGGAAGCCGCAGGCGCCGTTGTCGAGATCAAATAGATCGGCCGCAGCGTCGATTGATTCTTAAAGCCGGACTGGAGCCTTCCAGTCCGGTTTTTGCGTGTTGATTAACCTTCCGAAGGGAGTGAAATCTTTGACAATCGGACAACCAAGGGTAAGAAAATCCTTCTCAAAGATCCCTGCCGCGGCAGAAATGCCGGATCTGCTTGACGTTCAGCTCAAATCTTTCGATGACTTTTTGCAAATGAATGTTTTGCCCCAGGAGCGACGCCATGTCGGCCTGCAGGCGGTCTTTGAAAGCATCTTCCCTATTGTAGACAGTCGGGAGAATTTCGAACTCGACTTTATCGAATATTATGTCGAGCCGCCCAAATACACGGTCGAAGAGTGTCAGGAGCGCGGCACAACCTATTCCGTCAGCATCAAGGCCAAGCTTCGGCTGTCCATCAAGGACGAGTATGATTCTCGGACGCCGTTTGCAAATTCCATCGAGCAAGTGGTCTATCTCGGCAACATTCCGATGATGACCGAGCGCGGTACTTTTATCATCAACGGCGCCGAGCGCATCATCGTCAGCCAGCTGCACCGCTCGCCGGGCGTTTTTTTCGACGAAATTACACACCCCAACGGAACCAAGCTCTTTTCCGCCCGCATCATTCCGTTGCGTGGTTCCTGGCTTGAGTTTACTACGGATATTTACGACCTCCTGAACGTCTATATCGATCGTCGAAAAAAATTCCTGGCAACGACGCTGCTGCGCGCCATCGGCTTTTCGACGGATCGCCAGATTTTGGATGCGTTCAACGTCATCAAAGTCATTCCCTGCACGAGGGAATCGTTGACGGAACACCTCGGCTCGCGAATCGTCGAGGATCTCGTCGATATGGAAACCGGCGAGGTCATTCTCGACCGCTATGCCGATTTGACCGAAGATAAAATAGATTTGGTGCTTCAGCTCGGCCTGAAATCCCTCGAGGTGCTTCCTTTCGACAGATTCTACGGCCAGGACATTATCAGCAACACGCTTCAGAAGGACCCCACCCACAGTCAGGAAGAGGCGCTGGAGCTCATTTACCGGCAGCTAAGGTCGAGCGAGCCGCCGGATCTGGAAACCGCAAAGCAACTCATCGAGCGGCTCTTTTTCAATCCCAAGCGCTATGAGCTCGGTGACGTCGGTCGGCACAGGATGAATAAAAAGCTCGGCATCAATGTGCCGCAGGACAATTGGGCTTTGACGCGCGAAGACATTATCGGCATTCTCAAGTACATGATTGACCTGCGACATGGCCGCAAGAACGCCGACGACATCGATCATTTGGGCAACCGTCGCGTCAAGACGGTCGGCGAACAGCTCTCGCAGCAGATGCTTCTCGGCATGTCGCGTATGGCGCGCACCATCAAAGAACGGATGAATCTGCGGGAAAGCGAAAACCTGACACCGCAGGATCTGGTCAATGCCCGCACGGTCATTTCGGTCGTCAATACCTTTTTCGGCACCAGTCAGTTATCGCAGTTTATGGATCAGACCAATCCCCTGGCTGAAATGACACATAAACGTCGTCTCTCGGCTTTGGGTCCCGGCGGTCTGACGCGCGAACGGGCCGGATTTGAAGTCCGCGACGTGCATTACACCCATTACGGTCGTCTCTGCCCGATCGAAACACCCGAAGGTCCGAACATTGGTCTGATTTCCTCCCTTACGACTTATGCGCGCATCAACGATTTCGGCTTCATCGAAGCTCCCTATCGCAAAGTCGTAGACGGTGTTGTGACCGACCAAATCGAGTATCTTTCGGCAGACGATGAAGAAGAAGAGATGGTCGCCCAGGCCAATGTGCAGCTGGATGAGCACAATCGTCTGGTGGGCGAGCGCATCAAGTGCCGTTATCGAAGCGAGTTTCCGGAAGTTGAGCCGAAGAAAGTCAGCTACATCGACGTTTCGCCGAATCAAATCGTGTCGGCGGCCGCGGCGCTGATTCCGTTCTTGGAACATGACGACGCCAACCGCGCCCTGATGGGCTCCAACATGCAGCGTCAGGCAGTGCCGCTGTTGAATCCCGAGGCGCCGATGGTCGGTACGGGTTTGGAAGCCAAAGTGGCGCGCGACTCCCGCGCCGTCATCGTCAGCGACGTCGACGGAGTGGTTGTTAAGGTCGATGCGCAGAAAATTGTTATCCGCAAGGACAGCGCCGAAAAAAGCGATGAAATCGACCGTCTGCTCAGTTTCGACGAAAGCGATACAGTCGTTTATAAATTGACCAAATTTAAGAGGACCAACCAGGATACCTGCATCAATCAGCGGCCGATCGTTTCAGAAGGCGAACGGGTGAAGAAAGGGCAGGTCATTGCCGACGGTCATGCAACCGACCACGGCGAGCTGGCTTTAGGCCGAAACGTGTTGGTCGCCTTTATGCCGTGGCGCGGTTACAACTTTGAAGACGCCATCATTGTTTCGGAACGGATCGTTCGCGATGACGTCTTTACTTCCGTGCATATCGAAGAGTTCGAGCTGCAGGTGCGCGATACCAAGCGCGGCGAGGAAGAGCTGACACGCGAAATCCCCAATGTCAGCGAAGAGGCGACCAAGAACCTGGATGAGAACGGCATCATTCGCGTCGGCGCAGAGGTGCGCGCGGGCGACATCCTGGTCGGTAAAGTCACGCCGAAGGGCGAGACCGATCCGACTCCCGAGGAGAAGCTTCTTAAAGCCATCTTTGGCGAAAAGGCAGGCGATGTCAAAGATGCTTCACTGAAGGGTTCGCCGGGGCTCAAGGGCGTGGTGATCGATACCAAGCTTTTCTCGCGCAAGAAAAAAGATGCCGAAACGCGTGAGCGCGACCGCCAGGAACTTGAGCGACTGGAAGAAATCCGCGATGCGGAAATTCAAAAGGCTAAACAGAAACGTGACGAAAAGCTGGCGGTGCTGCTGAAAGATCAGACAAGCGTCGACATTCGCGACGTTGCAGACGGCAAGGTGCTGATCAAGGCCAAGACCAAGCTCAGCAATGCGTTGATCAGCAAGCTCGATTTCGATCAGGTCGATTTTCGTTTTCCACTGGTAGAGGATGAGCAGACCAATCAGCTCATCAACAAAGTACTGGCGCGCTATGAGAAGAAGGTGCGCGACATTCAGGACGACTTTGAACTAAAGAAATTCAAGATTGTCGTCGGCGACGAGCTGCCTCCGGGCATCACGCAGATGGCCAAAGTTTATGTCGCCAAAAAGCGCAAATTGATGGTGGGCGACAAAATGGCCGGTCGACACGGCAACAAGGGTGTCGTATCCAAGATCGTGCCGATAGAAGACATGCCCTATTTGGAAGACGGAACGCCGGTCGACATCGTGCTCAATCCGTTGGGCGTACCTTCGCGAATGAACCTGGGCCAGATTCTCGAGACCAATTTAGGCTGGGCTGCCGCCAAGCTGGGCGTTTATTACGCTTCGCCGGTTTTTGACGGCGCCTCCCTGGCTGAAATTCAAGCGGAAATGGAAAAGGCCGGTCTGCCTATGACCGGAAAAACACGGCTCTATGACGGCCGAACCGGTGAGCCTTTCGACGAGGAGATCACCGTCGGCATGATTTACATGTTGAAATTGTCACATTTGGTTGAAGATAAAATCCATGCCCGCTCCATCGGACCGTATTCACTGATTACCCAGCAGCCGCTCGGCGGCAAGGCACAGTTCGGCGGTCAGCGGTTCGGAGAAATGGAGGTCTGGGCGCTGGAAGCCTACGGTGCGGCCTATACGCTGCAGGAAATACTGACCGTAAAAAGCGATGACGTTCGCGGAAGGTCGCGTGCCTATGAAGCAATCGTCAAGGGCGAAAATATTCCCGAGCCCGGTCTGCCGGAATCTTTTAATGTGCTGATTCGGGAAATGCAGGGGCTCGGGTTGGACGTCCAGTTAATCAACGAAAAAGAATCGTAGGCAGTCGGCTGAAGGTGTTCTTACAGCCTTGTGACGTCAGTTTGGAGGTGTTGATTTGAAACCCCTTATCGTGGTTGAAAATCCGACCAGCGCGGCAAGCTTTAATGCCATGTACATCGGCTTGGCATCGCCGGACAAGATTTTGGAACGTTCTTACGGCGAAGTAACCAAGCCGGAGACGATCAATTACCGTTCATTTAAGCCGGAAAAGGACGGTCTTTTCTGCGAAAAGATTTTCGGCCCTGTCCGCGATTACGAGTGCCACTGCGGCAAGTACAAGCGTATCCGCTATAAAGGCATCACTTGCGACCGCTGCGGCGTAGAAGTGACGACCAAGAGTGTCCGCCGCGAGCGGATGGGGCACATTACGCTGGCCGTGCCGGTGGTTCATATTTGGTATTGGAAATCGCTGCCTTCCAAAATCGGCTATGTGCTCGGGTTGAGCATGAAAAGTCTCGAGCGGATCATTTACTATGAAAATTATGTCGTCATCAATCCGGGGCGCAGCGGTCGAGCCGAGAAGGAGCTTCTCACTGAAGAAGAGTATCTCGATCTTGTCGAGAAAATGCGCGTTGAAGAAGCGGATCTGCCGGAAGACCAGCGCTTTAAGGCGGAAATGGGCGGCGGTGCGATTCTGCAGCTTTTGAAAAAGGTCAACCTGGACGAGCTGGCCAAAGAGCTGCGTCATGCCGTGGCCAACGAGACCTCTATTCAGCGCCGCAGCGAAGCCCTCAAGCGGCTCAAAGTCGTGGAGGCTTTTCGGCGCGCCAATCTTCGTCAAGAAAACCGTCCCGAATGGATGGTGATGACCGTCATTCCGGTCATTCCGCCGGAGCTTAGGCCGCTCGTGCCCTTGGAAGGCGGGCGGTTCGCCACTTCCGACCTGAACGACCTGTATCGACGGGTCATCATCCGCAACAATCGGCTGAAAAAACTGCTGGAAATTCGCGCGCCCGAAGTCATTCTCCGCAATGAAAAGCGCATGCTGCAGGAAGCGGTAGACTCTCTGTTCGATAACGGCCGCAAAACTTCGGCAGTCCGCAGCGACGGCAATCGCGCACTCAAGAGCCTCTCCGACATGCTGCGCGGCAAGCAGGGACGGTTCCGCCAAAACCTGCTCGGAAAACGTATCGACTACTCCGGTCGTTCGGTTATCGTGGTGGGGCCGGAGTTAAAGCTCCACCAGGCGGGACTTCCCAAAGAGATGGCCCTGGAGTTGTTCAAACCATTCGTCATCCGCAAGCTGGTCGAGCGCGGATTGGCCAAGACCGTCAAGAGCGCCAAAAAGCAGGTGGAGCGCGCAGGATCCGAGGTGTGGGACATCCTGGAAGAGATCATCGACGATCATCCGATCATGCTCAACCGCGCGCCGACGCTGCACCGTTTGGGCATCCAGGCGTTCCAGCCGGTATTGGTCGAAGGCAAAGCCATTCATCTGCATCCCCTGGTCTGCGCCGCATTCAACGCCGACTTTGACGGGGACCAGATGGCCGTGCATGTGCCGCTTTCATTTTATGCGCAGATCGAAACCAAGCTGCTCATGCTGTCGAGTCACAATTTGCTCTCGCCCGCGCACGGCAGACCTTTGGCCATTCCCAGCCAGGACATCGTTCTTGGGCTTTACTATCTCACGAAAAAGCGCAGCGGTGAGCCTGGAGAGAACAAAATATTCTCTTCCATGGAGGAAGTCCTGGTCGCCTATCATGAGGGCGTCATCGGACTTCATGCCGCCATTAAGGTACGCTATGACGGCACGTTAATCGATACCACGGTCGGGCGCGTCATTCTCAACGATATTCTGCCCAAAGAACTGCATTTTGTCAACACGCTGCTGACCAAAAAAGGCATCGAGGAGCTGGTGGCGCAAGCCTACAACAAACTCGGCAACGCGCGCACTGCGCAGCTTTTGGACGATCTCAAGGAGCTGGGCTTTTATTACGCCATGAAATCCGGCGCCAGCATCGGCATCTACGACGTCATCGTGCCGGAGGGCAAGCAGCAGCTGATCGAGAACGCCTACAAGGCAGTCGACACGATACAAAAGCGCTATGAGCGCGGTATCATCACCGACGGCGAACGGTACAACCAAATCATCGACATCTGGACACACACGACCAGCAACGTCGCGGAAAAGATGTTCGAAACGTTGGCCAAGGATCGTCAAGGCTTTAACCCGATTTTCATGATGGCTGACTCGGGCGCCCGCGGTTCCAAAGAGCAAATCCGACAGCTTGCGGGCATGCGCGGACTGATGGCCAAGCCGCAGAAAAAGATGACGGGCTCCATGGGCGAAATCATCGAAAGCCCCATCACCGCCAATTTCCGCGAAGGCCTAAGCATGCTCGAGTATTTTATCTCGACGCATGGCGCGCGTAAAGGTCTTGCCGATACGGCTCTAAAGACTGCAGACGCGGGTTACCTGACGCGGCGTCTCGTCGATGTGGCCCAGGATGTCATCGTTACCGAGCATGACTGTGGTACGATCTTGGGTCTGCGCGTCGGCGACCTGAAAGAGGGCGAGGACGTCATCGAATCCATTCGCGACCGCATCGTCGGACGCGTGGCGGCGGAAGAGGTCTTTCACCCCGATACCGGCGACATCATCGTCGAATCGGGGCAAATGATTACTGAAGAGATTGCCGATGCCATTGTCGAAGCAGGCATAGACAATGTGATGATTCGGTCGGTGCTCACCTGTGAGTCGCAGCGCGGCGTTTGCGCGCTCTGCTACGGCCGCAACCTGGCTACCGGAAAGCTGGTGAACATCGGCGAAGCGGTGGGCGTTATGGCCGCGCAATCGATCGGCGAGCCGGGCACGCAGCTGACTCTGCGAACCTTCCACATCGGCGGTACGGCTTCGCGCATCGCGGCGCAGTCCCAAGTGGTGGCAAAGCAGGACGGCATTGTGCATTGGGATAATCTCAAGTATGCCGAACGGGAAGACGGCGAAATCATCTCTCTTGGCAGAAACGGCCGGATTCGCGTCGTCGACGACGATGACCGGGTTATCGAGCGTTTCTCGGTACCCTATGCCGCCACCGTGCTGGTTAAGGACGGCGAGAGGGTGACCAAGGGCAAGGTGATCTTTAAATGGGATCCCTATTCGGCAACGATTCTCTCGACGCACAGCGGTAAGGCCAAGTTCATCGACATCATCGAAGGCATTACGGTACGCGAAGAACTCGACGAAACGACCGGCATGAAGCAGCGTCAGATCATCGAGGCGCGCAGCAAGAATCTGAACCCGATGGTCGCCATACTCGACGAAAACGGCGAGCAGGTGGCAAGCTTTGTGTTGCCGGTCGGCTCTTTCCTGCAGATTCATGACGGCGACGAGATCAAGGCCGGCGATTCGCTGGTCAAGATTCCGCGCGAGATCGCCAAAACGCGCGACATCACCGGCGGTCTGCCGAGAGTGGCGGAATTGTTCGAGGCGCGTCGTCCCAAAGATCCGGCCGTTGTCAGCGAAATCGACGGTATCGTTCGGTTCGGAGAGCTCAAGCGCGGCATTCGCAAGCTGATCATCACCTCCGAAGACGGCCACGAAGAGAAGCAGTACCTTATACCCTATGGTAAGCACATCCTCGTGCATGACGGAGATTTTGTGCACGCCGGTGAAAAGCTTTCCGAGGGCTCTATTGCGCCGCACGACATTTTGGCCATCATGGGCGCCAATAAGGTACAGGAATATCTCGTAAACGAAATTCAAGAAGTTTACCGACTGCAGGGTGTGCGCATCAACGACAAGCATATTGAAGTGATCGTACGCCAGATGCTGCAAAAGGTAAAGATCGAGGATCCCGGTGACACCATGTATTTGGTCGGCGACCAGGTCGATCGGCTCAAATTCCTGAAGGAAAACGAGGAAATTCGGCGCTATGTGGTCATTACCGATCCCGGAGATTCAAAATATCAACAAGATGAGCTGGTATTAGCGGAGGAATTCCGCAAAACGGTCGCCGCTCTGGAAGAAAAAGGCAAGCGGCCTCCGCAATCCAGGCCCGCACAACCGGCAACCTTTCAGCCGCTGCTTCTGGGCATCACAAAGGCGTCTTTAACGACGGAGAGCTTTTTGTCCGCAGCATCTTTCCAGGAAACGACGCGCGTTCTGACCGATGCGGCCGTGGCCGGTAAGATCGACTATTTGCGCGGATTGAAGGAAAACGTCATCATGGGACACATGATTCCGGCAGGCACGGGCGTGCGCAAATTCAACAACCTGCGCGTCAGCGGTCCCGACTTGTACGATGAAGAGGATTTTAAAGGCGCCATCATCACCAGTTCGTCTGATGAAGACGAGGAATTTGAAAATTTGAACGATGAATGATAAAAATAGCTTGCATTTAAATCTGGATGTTTTTAAATTATACGGCTTTACAAACGACGAGGAGGATACGTGCCCACTCTTAATCAACTTGTAAGACTCGGGCGAAAGAGAGTAGCGAAAAAAGGAACGGCGCCGGCTCTGCAGGGTTCACCGCAAAAGCGCGGCGTATGTACCCGCGTTTATACAACGACTCCCAAAAAACCCAATTCGGCCTTGCGCAAAGTCGCGCGCGTTCGATTGAGTAACGGGATCGAAGTAACCGCCTATATTCCGGGAGAAGGGCATAATCTGCAGGAGCACTCGATCGTTTTGATCCGCGGCGGACGCGTAAAGGATCTGCCGGGTGTTCGATATCACATTATCCGCGGTGTTTTGGACACCAGCGGAGTTCAGGATCGTAAGCAAGGCCGTTCCAAATACGGCACAAAGTTGAAAAAATAGTTGATTGAAAGCTTGAAAACCTACTATGCCGAGAAGAAAAAGACCAACAAAACGTCAAGTTTTGCCCGATCCGAAATTTAACAGCGTGCTGGTTACCAAGTTTATCAACGGCCTGTTACGAGACGGGAAGCGGAGTGTAGCTGAGCAGATTTTTTATAAAGCAATTGATATTTGCAGTCAAAAGACCAATGCGCAGGGAATAGAGATCTTTCAAAAGGCGATCGAAAACGTCAAGCCCTATTTGGAAGTCCGTTCCCGCCGCGTCGGAGGTGCGACTTATCAAGTTCCGGTCGAGATTCGTGCGGATCGACAGCAAGCTCTGGCCATTCGATGGATCATCCAGTTTGCCAGAGCGCGATCGGAAAAAACCATGGCTGAAAAACTGGCCGGCGAACTCATCGCCGCCTCTAAAAACGAAGGTTCTTCCATAAAGAAACGGGAAGATACGCACAAGATGGCCGAAGCCAACAAGGCTTTCGCCCACTTTAAATGGTGATCATTCCCGCCGGTCTTGCAGTCCAACTCCAATCCAATTAACGCCGGAGGCGGGATTGGAAAGTAGTTGTAAGACTCTGGCGCTCTGAAGCGACTGAAAAAGACCACCGATGGGATTTCGTCGCGCGGCGTCATGTGTCTTGAACTGCGCGGCGGCTCAGATTGGTGGTTTTTTTATGCAGAAACGGTCGCTGGAAAAAATTCGCAACATCGGCATCATGGCGCACATCGATGCCGGCAAGACCACGACCACCGAGCGGATTCTCTATTACACCGGTAAGGTTCACAAGATCGGCGAGGTGGACGAGGGTTCGGCGACCATGGATTGGATGCAGCAGGAAAAGGAGCGCGGCATCACCATAACCTCCGCCTCTATTTCCTGTGAATGGAAAGGTCATCAGATCAATATCATCGATACTCCCGGTCATGTCGATTTTACCGTGGAGGTCGAGCGTTCTTTGAGAGTTTTGGACGGAGCGGTTGCGATCTTTTGCGCCGTAGGCGGAGTTGAGCCGCAGTCGGAAACCGTCTGGATGCAGGCCAACAAGTACCATGTGCCGCGGATCGCCTTTGTCAACAAAATGGATCGTCTGGGCGCTGATTTCTTTAATGTCATCGAAATGATGAAAGAAAAGCTCCAGACTCGGCCGCTGATCGTCGAATTGCCCGTCGGCTCCGGCGACAATTTCAGCGGCATCATCGATCTGATCGGCATGAAAAAGATCGTCTACGATGATGACACGCTCGGCGCAGTGTGGCACGAAATGGAGATTCCCGAAGATTATCGTGAAGCGGCCGAACGTTACCGTCATGAGCTGCTCGAGTCGCTTTGCGATTTTGATGACGAGCTCTTTGAAAAATATCTGAGCGGCGAGGCGATCGACAGTGCGTTGATCAATCGCGCCATCCGCAAGGCGACGCTTTCCTTCAAAGGCGTGCCGGTATTATGCGGAGCCGCCGTGCGCAACAAGGGCGTACAAAAGCTCCTCGATGCGGTCGTTGACTATCTGCCGAGCCCGTTGGACATTCCGCCGGTCGAAGGCGAAAATCCCTACACGGGAAAAATTGAAAAGCGTCATGCCTCGATCGATGAGCCGTTTACGGCGCTGGCGTTCAAGGTGCAATCGGATCCTTACGTCGGGCGGCTGACTTATTGCCGGGTCTACTCGGGCAGCATCGAAGCGGGAATGACGGCGCTCAACACAACGACCAACAAAAAAGAGCGCCTGGCGCGTCTGCTTTTAATGGCCGCAAATAAACAGCAGGACATTCCGCGGGCTACGGCGGGCGACATCATCGCCGTCATCGGCCTTCGAGATACCAAAACCGGCCATACGCTGTGCGACCCGAAGCATCCGATCGTCCTCGAAGAAGTTACTTTTCCGGTACCCGTGATCTTTGTCGGCATCGAACCGAAATCAAAAGCCGATGAAGAAAAGCTGGTCAATGCGCTGAATATGCTTGCCGACGAAGACCCGACCTTTCAATTCAGCGTCGATCAGGAGACGGGGCAGATGCTGATCTCGGGCATGGGCGAGCTTCATTTGGAGATCATCGTCGACCGCCTGATCCGAGAGTTCAAAGTCGCCGCCAATGTCGGCAAGCCGATGGTGGCATACCGCGAGACGATCACGCGCAAGGTGCGCAGCGAAGCGGTTTTTGAGCGGCAGGCTGCCGGTAAGGGACAGTTTGCCCGCATCGTGGTCGATATCGAGCCCTCGGAACCCGGACGGTACTTTGAGTTCGTCAATGAGCTGCCGCCGGGAATGATCCCGAGAGAATTCATCAAGCCGATCGCCGACGGGCTGAGGGACGCCATGTCGAGCGGT
The DNA here is from genome assembly GCA_034505495.1 of candidate division KSB1 bacterium. NCBI lineage: Bacteria > Pseudomonadati > Candidatus Zhuqueibacterota bacterium. Next base: position 14,371 of record JAPDQV010000060.1, read on the forward strand.
TCCATCGCCGGCTATCCCATCATAGATATCAAGGCGACGCTGGTCGATGCCGCTTACGACGAGGCGCTCTCTTCGGAGCTCGCTTTCAAAGCGGCCGCTTCAATGGCTCTGCAGGATGCGGTGCGAAAGGCGGCGCCGGTTTTGATGGAGCCGGTGATGCAGCTGGAAGTGATTACACCGGAGGATTACACGGGAGCGATCTTGAGCGATCTGGCAGGCCGGCGGGCAAAGATCGAGAATTACAGCTCGCGCGGCGGGCGGCAGGTTATTTCGGCCAAGGTGCCCCTGGCAGAGATGTTCGGCTATGCCACGGCACTGCGCAACATGTCGCAAGGTCGGGCAATCTTTACAATGCAGTTTTCCAATTATGAAGTCATTGCCGCCGATGTGGCAAAGAAACTGTTGGAGAAAATGGGTTTGGTTGTATAAAGGAACAAAGGAAGGAGAGACGATAAAATGGCGAAGGCGAAGTTTGAGCGGAAGAAGCCGCATGTGAATATAGGGACGATCGGGCACGTGGATCACGGCAAGACGACGTTGACGGCGGC
>JAPDQV010000061.1 GCA_034505495.1 candidate division KSB1 bacterium
TTATTCGGTGGGGGGTATGCGGTTGATGTTGGACTATGCGTATCAGGATTTCGGCGTGCTCAAGGAGATTCAGATGTTCACCGTCGCCTTGGGATTTTAAGGAATGAGCAAGTTAAAGCATGAAGCATAAGGAGAGTTGACTATGAAGCTGAGAATAAGAACTCCTCGGCTGCTTTTCCTCATCTGCATGCTGGCGACAACCGCTTTTGCGGGTGTCACCGGCAAGATCGCCGGAAAAGTAGTCGATACGGAAACCGGCGAACCTTTGCCCGGAGCCAACATTATCATCGAAGGGACGCAGATGGGCGCCGCGGCCAATCTGCAGGGCGAATTTATCATCATCAACGTGCCGCCGGGCGTATATACGCTAAAGATCAGCATGATGGGTTATAAAACCCAGGTGAGATCGAACGTCCAGGTCAGCATCGACCTGACGACGCAGGTGAATGTCAAGCTGGAGCCGAGCGTGATTGCCGGTGAAGAGGTGACGGTGGTGGCGGAGCGTCCGCTGGTGCGCATGGACCAGACCTCTTCGATGGCAACGGTCGGGGCGCAGCAAATTGCCGATTTACCGGTGCAGACCATCGGCGAGGTGCTCGAGCTGCAGGCCGGTGTAGTTAACCGAGGCGGTTGGCACATCCGCGGCGGACGCGCCGACGAGGTTGCCTTCTGGATCGACGGCGTGCCGGTGACCAACGTCAACAACTACAGCCAAGGCATTACGGTTGAAAATTATGCCATCCAGGAGCTGCAGGTTATTTCGGGTACATTCAACGCCGAGTACGGTCAGGCCATGTCCGGTATTGTAAACATCATCACCAAAGAAGGCAGCCCGAAATTCAACGGCCAAGTGCGCGCCTACGTCGGCGATTATGTCTCCAATCGCGACGAATTCGAGGTTCTTGATCGAGTAGTGACGCTTTATGATGAGTCCGGCAAAGCGGTCGGCGTTAAAGGGATCACCTCCAATCCTTTGCGGTTGTTCAATCCGGAATACAATTATGATCTCAGCCTCAGCGGGCCGATTCCGGGGACGAAAGACAAGCTGACCTTTTTCGTCAACGGCCGCACCAATTCGGGCAGCGGTTATTACTACGGTCGCAACTGGTTTTTGCCCACCGGCGTTCCGGGAGACAGCTCGCTTGTAAAGATGAGCGAATACCATCACAATTCGCTTCAGGGCAAACTGACATGGCGGCCGAGCGGTGTCTTTAAGCTCAGCTATAATGCGTTATGGAACAAAGACGATTCACCGCGCAGCTTTTCACAGCAGCAGCGCTATGTCCCGTTGGGCACGAGCCAGAGCCATAGCCTCAATCAATCTCATATCGTTTCCCTCAATCACGTTCTTTCGCCCAAAACCTTTTACGAGGTTCGCTTCAATTATTTGGACTACCGCGGCAAAAGCTATGTCTTTGCCGATCCGAATGCGCGGCCGGATTATTACATCTACATCTACCCGGATACCACGGCCGACGGCATCGTATTGCCGGATCTCACGCTGAACCCCTTAAAGAGCAAAGAGGACAGCATACGTTTTGAACAGCTCAAGCAGGAGCGGCGCCGTTATCAGTGGATCATTGATCCCAATGGCCCGATCGGCTACATCCATCCCGACTCCAACAGCGTGCCGGCAAGCTATTCGTTCTGGAACGACGGCAGCGGTCGGAACTACAGCCGCAGCCGTACCCAAAGCTGGATCGCCAAATTCGATCTGTCCAGCCAAATCGACAGGATCAACCTGGTCAAGGCCGGTTTCGAGTTCCGGACGCATCGGCTGGACAATTCGAGCTACTCGTTGATCGCCGCGACGAATCCGGCATCGAACGAAGAGATCGTTCCTTATATGCCGACGATCCCGCCGATCGACAGTCCGCAGCGCAGCGATTACGTGCGCACGCCGAAAGAGTTTTCCGCCTATATTCAGGATAAAATGGAACTGAAGGAAATCATCTTTAATATTGGTTTGCGCTTCGACTGGTTTGACGCCAATTATGTTGTACCGACTTTTTCGGACGACCCTGATATCTATCATCCGATCAAGCCCGAGAATACTTATAAAAACTGGACTCCTCCGCCTGCCGGTCTCAATCAGGCCGAATACGACGCTTATCTGCGTCAATTTGAAAAATATACACCGGAAGAACGACGCGCGTTTATGCATAAAAAGGTGAAACCGAAAATGCAGCTCAGCCCGCGTCTCGGCATCGCCTACCCGATTACCGATGCCGGCGTGATACATTTCTCGTACGGCCATTTCTTCCAGATTCCGGCCTACAATCAGATGTACACCAATCCGGATTTCAAGATTAATCCTTCCGGCGGCAACATCATTTTCGGTAATGCCGATTTGAATGCCAAACGGACGGTCCAGTATGAAATCGGTCTGCAGCAGCAGATCGCCAAGGACTTGGGGATCGACGTCACCATCTTTTACAAGGACATCCGCGATTGGGTTGGAACCAGTCCTCTTGTACGCACGGCTATCCCGAGTGTTCTCTACTCGACTTATGAGAACAAGGACTATTCCAACGTACGCGGCATTACCTTCAAGATGGAAAAACGCATGGCTGCGAACTTTTCGGCAAACCTCGACTATACGTTCCAGATTGCCGAAGGCTCATACTCGAATCCGAATGACGCCTTTAACGCCCAAGTCAACAACAATGAGCCGCGCTTGAACCTCATTCCTCTGGATTGGGATCGGCGCCATTCACTCAATATGCAGTTGATTTATTACAAAAATCGCTGGACCGTCAGCGCCATCGGGCGATTCTACAGCGGCTTCCCCTATACGCCCTCTTTCCCGCGTGCCCAATTTGTCGGCGGCTCGGCGCTGTCCAGTCTGCCGGAGAACAGCTCGCGCAATCCTAATCAGAAGGTTGTCGATCTGCGCATCAACCGCCAATTCCGATTAGCGGGTTTAGATTTTAACCTCTTTGCCTACATTAATAATCTGTTCGATTCCGACGATGCTGTGGCGGTTTACTCGGATACGGGTTCACCGGACTACACTACCAATATCACGCCGTCACGGGTCAGCTATGACTCGAAGCGCGTCGGCACGGTGGAGCATTACGTCCTGCAGCCCGGTTACTACACCGCGCCGCGCCAAATCCAAGTCGGCTTTTCGGTCGGCTTTTAAGTGCAATGGAGGAAAAACTTATGAAACATAGAAAATTTGTCGCACATACTTTGATGCTGCTCGTCTTTCTGCTCGGCGCCGCCTGGGCGCAGATGGAAGGACTGCATGGCTCCTTTTTGGAAATTCGCGACGGCGTGCACGCCGGTAATCTCTTCCGTACGACCATTTACAATGACGGTACATACGGACGCATCAACGATCCGGCCGCATTTGCCGGCGAGTGGCCGATCAACTCAGGCCGCTGGTACATGATCGACGGTAACCTGTTCGTCGGCAGCGAAGTTATCGACACGGACGGTCAGCTGAAGCACATCATCTCGACGGTACGAAGCGCCATGATCGGCAATTCGACCGGCGACCGCAGCCCGAACGGCGATTGGTGGACCTTTCTGCCGCTGCCCGGTTTTGCCGCACGCGATACCAACAAGATCGCCATGAGCAAATGGAAATGGTCTTGGCCGGACGTTTGGCCGGACAAGCTGAATGATCCGGTTGATCCCGGCTGGCCCGGACAATGGAACGGCTACTTTGGCAAAGGCATCTTTAATGCCGACGAAGAGAGCTTTTTTGTTGCCGACGATTACAACAACGCGGAATTCAAGTTTTTCCCCGACAGCACGGATCTGAATCGTCGCGGCTTGGGCATTCGCATGTGGACACGCAATTTCCAATGGTCGAATGCCTTAGTGGAAGACGGCATGTTCTCTTTGTTTGACCTGGAGAATGTCGGCACCCACAATCACGACAAAATGCTGTTCGCCTACAAGTACGGCAACAATATGGGCGACTCGCGTGAAGGCGGCGACGGCGGCGACGATATGGGCGGTTTTAACCGCGAGACCAACTCGGCTTATCTGTATGATTATGACGACATCGGCGCCGGCGGCTGGACACCGGTAGGCTATTTCGGCGGCGTGTTCCTGGAATCCCCCGGCAACCCTTATGACGGCATCGATAACGACGGCGACGGGCGGTTCGGTGAGGGAATCGTTATCGAAGAGTCCATGTTCGAGCCGAGAACGTTGCGCCGTAACGACCCGATCATCGTCATCAATTACAAGACCTTTGAGCGCCGCCTAACGACTTTGGCCCAGGAGGGCGTCGATACGCTGCGCATTCCTTATCAGGATATCGTGCTCAAGTTTTGGGACGGCAAAGTAATCAAAGAGGAGCCGTTTGATCTGATTGACAATAACTTGAACGGCATAATTGACGAGAGCAACGGCGCCGTGGTCGGTGAAGGCGCAGCGGCTTACATGACCTACCTCTATGTGGGGTTAAAGGCCGTAGATTACTTTACGGGCGTCGGATTAAACAACATCCTGATAGATGAGCGCCGTGACGACGGCATTGACAACGACGGCGACTGGAACGTCGCTCAAGATGATGTCGGCGCTGACGGCAAGCCGTTTACCGGCGATCCGGGTGAAGGCGACGGCCTGCCGACGTATGGTGAGCCGCATTTCGATAAAACCGACATCGATGAAACCGACATGATCGGCCTCACAAGTTTTACGCTTTACAAATGGGAAAACCTGGCGCAGTATGACGATGAAAAAGTATGGAGTTTCCTGTTGCCAGGCTATTTCGATCAGGAACTCCTGAACGACAACATCGAGCTGCTGTATGGCTCTGGTTACTTTCCCTGCAAATCTGGGACGATCGAGCGGTTCTCGATGGGAACTTTGTGCGGCATCAGCCTGAATGACTATCTCGATAATGTGAGATGGTTCACCAAGGCCTACAGCGAAAACTATAATTTTGCCAAGGCGCCGGCCATCCCCAATGTCATCGCCATTCCGGGTGACCGCAGAGTGACTCTGATTTGGGATACGATTGCGGAAGAAACCGAAGACCCCATTCTGGGGAAGGATTTTGAGGGATACAAAATCTATCGCTCAACTGATCCGGGCTGGAACGATTGTGCGCCGATTACCGACGGCCGAGGCTCCGTCACCTACCGTTTGCCGATTGCTCAATTCGATTTAGACAACGAGTACTCCGGTTATGCACCGGTGGCAGTTAAGGGAGTGCAATTTTATTTGGGCTCGAATACCGGTATCGTTCATTCATGGACCGATACGACAGTGGTTAACGGGCAAACCTATTATTATGCGGTTACCGCCTATGACCGAGGCTCGGCTGAGGGCATGATCGCGCCGAGCGAGTGCAGCAAGTTCATCACCATCAATAAGGCCGGAGAGATTGAGGACAAGGGGCCGAACGTGGTGAAAGTGCGGCCGGAAGCGCCGGCAAGCGGGTACAGATCGCCGTCTTTTTCCAATATCACCGCGGTTAAGGGCGGAATGGCCAGCGGCAAATTGGGTTACAAAGTGGTCAATCCATTGGAAATTAAAGACCGCAACCGCTATCGAATTACTTTTGAGGATACAGTCGTTGCCTCTACCAGCATCTCGGGAACTCTAACCCGAGCCACAAAGAGTCTGACCCTCCTCAACATTACGAATCCGAACGCGCCGGTGACGCTGATCGACCGATCTACCTCGGTCAATACCGGGGCGATTCTGCCGGTCAAGGAAGGCTTCCAGCTGCAGATCATTAACTATCCGGAACTCACTTTGAATTCCGACAGCACACGCTGGAGCCGATCGGATATTTACGGCTATGACATCAAGCCGTTCAGCTACAGCAGGATGCGCGGTGTTGCAGCCCCCCATGACTATCGAATCGATTTCGGCCAAGTCGGTATTGATACGTCTGTTGCTCTTGCCGTGTCTGCGGGTAGAACCCTGCCGGTAATGCCGGTCAATTTTACCATCACCGAATTGAACAGCGGCAAGAAGGTCAAATTTGCCTTCTGGGAAAACGACAAGCTGGCGGGTGAAGACGGCAAATTCACTGCCTTTACGGATAAGGCTAGAACTGACCAAATTATCTTTTTGGAGCCTAATGAAAAAGATTCTTTGGTGGTCACTTGGTCGATTCAGTTCAATTCAGATACGCGTGATGAGTTTCACAACAATCCGCAACCAGGCGACTATCTGATCATCAAGACCTTCAAGCCTTTCCTCAGCAGTGATGTGTTGGAATTCGAAACCTATGGGCAAGGAATCGATGAGGAAAAAATCGATTTGGATCGCATTCGTGTAGTACCGAATCCCTATGTCGTCTCCAATTCATGGGAACCGGTCAACCCGTATAGCAGCGGTCGCGGGCCCAGGGTGCTCCATTTTACCCACCTGCCGCCCAAATGCACGATCCGCATCTTTAATGTGCGCGGGCAATTAGTAAGAGAGCTCGAGCATGACAAGTCCGACAACATTCTCGATGGAACCCTTGAATGGGACATGTTGACCAAAGATAAGCTCGATATCTCTTACGGAATCTACATTTATCATGTCGATGCAGGAAAATACGGCACCAAGATCGGTAAATTTGCCGTGATTAAATAGCCGAGTTTTATGCGGTATGCCAGGGGCGACCAAAGCGTCGCCCCTGGCATTTAAAGACTTTAATCCATGAAGAAAAAGCCGACCTTTAACGTTTCATTTTTTCAACCCTTTTTATTGTTGTTGCTTTCGATTTCCAAGATGTTTATTTTTCACTAGGCCAACCGCAAAGAATTCTGCTCTATTTTTTTTGCATGACTGACCAAATGATTTTCATTAAAAGTAAATCATATCAGTAGGCCCTTTAGAATGATTTCGCGGTTTGACCAAAAGAAACCATGAGTGCGTTATGAAACATCAGCAGTCCCGTCGCTGCCTTATTTAACCCACCTATCAAATGCCGCTTTTAGGAATGGTTGAGGCGCAAAAGATACTCATTAGCAACTCTTTTAAAGCAATTCGACTGGTATATCACTCTATCGAGCGGCGGCGAATCTTACAGATAATCAAGCCGATTGTATTTACCTTTCTGTTGCCCCCCAAGCCGTCAATTGTTTCGCGTGACTTTACAAAAGATTTCACCGGCAAAATCAGAAATGCTAAAAAAACTTAACAGGGCAGCAAGAAACGATTTTGGTCTATTTTGATCATACGCGAGGGAAATCTGTCGGATTTAAGAGACATCTATGAGCAGGTCTTTATGATAAAAAATGCGGTCGGAAATATGACAGCTCCCCAATGACGCCGAGAGCAAGAGTAGTAAATAATATTTTTTCTTTCGATGAAAGAGAATTCAAGATTTCAGAAAAAAATTCTTTTTTTAAAATTAAAATACTATTACTTTGCTTCACTAATCCTTTGCAATTTGAACCAAAAAGGGAGTGCATGAGATGAAGAAACGGCTGGTCCTGTTTTTTCTCCCGATTTTTTTGATGGCGGCGGCAAGTTTCCATGAGCTTACTGCCGGCACTACGGGAAAGATTGCCGGACGCGTGACGGATGCCGAGACCAACGAGCCATTGCCCGGCGTCAATATCACTGTAGAGGGCACGACGACGGGCGCAGCAACCGATTTGTCCGGAAACTATCAAATCATTAATCTTCCTCCCGGTCAATACACGCTTCTCGTTTCAATGATGGGCTATACCAGCCAGCGAATCGAGGGTGTGCGCGTCAACATTGATTTAACCACCACGCAAAATATCAAATTGCGTCCGACGGTACTCGAGGCCGGTGAAGAGGTGACAGTAGTTGCCGAACGACCCATTGTGCAGATGGACATGACCGGCTCCTTGGCGACCGTCAGCGCTGAGGAGATCAAAGTCCTGCCGGCCCAAAGCACCAATTACCTGGTCGGCTTGACGGCCGGCGTTGTCGACGCGGGAGGAATTCATATCCGCGGCGGACGCTCGAGCGAAGTAGCTTACTGGGTCGACGGTGTGGCTTCGACGGATGCGTTCTACAACAGCTCGACGGCTGCCGTCGAGAATACCGCCGTGCAGGAACTGCAGGTCATTTCCGGCACATTCAACGCCGAGTACGGCCAGGCGATGTCAGGCATTATCAACATCATTACCAAGGACGGCGGCTCGGTCTATAATGGGGAGATCAAAGGATACGTCGGCGACTATGTGAGCTCGGATCCGGTCTACGGCGTTCTAAAATATGTTCGCGCTGAAACCGATTCGCTCACCAACAAGACCACCGTCTACAGCGAGTCCGAGGATCCCTTAACAAAGTTCAATCCCACCTACAACCTCGAAGGGAGTTTAAGCGGGCCCGTACCTTTTACCAACAGCAAATTGACTTTTTTCCTTAACGGTCGTTACTATCAGCAGGACGGTTACCTGTACGGTCGGGAGTGGTTTCTGCCCTGCGGCCTCCCCGGCGACAGTTCTTTGGTGCCGATGCAGGCGCACCATCGCTATACGGGGCTGGGTAAGCTTACTTGGGCAATTTCCCCAAGCATCAAACTTCGTTACAGCTTGAACGTCAGCGATTGGAAGAATGACCGTTATTGGAGCCGGCAGTTCAAGTATGCTCCGCGGGGACTTAGCCCGTCTTGGGGATATACAACAACCCATCTGTTGTCGTTGAACCATGTGTTGTCCAATCGAACTTTTTATGAATTCAAGGTGAACCGCATGTACACCGAGAGCCGGAGCTATCTCTATGAAGATCCGACCAAGACGCCGCATTGGCTGGTATATCTGCCGGGCGACTCGGTGAATGCGCCGCTGACTTTTGCGCCGGAAGACAATCCCGCATTGCTGGACAGCTTGAAAACCTACGGCATCCAATACCGATGGATACCCGATCCGGCCCAGCCGTGGGGATACGTTTCTGAAGATTCTTCGCGAACGCCGATCGGCTACAGCTACAGCCGCGCGGGCAACGATTTGGGCCGCAATTTCCGCAGTTCAGCTTATTGGATCGCCAAGTTTGATCTGACCAGTCAAATTAACTCGACTCATCAAATTAAAACCGGCGCCGAATTGAGGCTGCATGAGTTCAATCTGGACAGCTATACGCTCCGCGCCAAAACGGACGAAAACGGAACCGCCATAGTGCCCTTTCAGCCGGTTATTCCGCCCAAAGAAAGCCTCTATCGTGATGCTTATGATGAGCCGCGTCGACCGAGAGAATTCAGCATGTACGTTCAGGATAAAATCGAGCTGAAAGACCTGATTATGAACATCGGTCTGCGCTTCGACTATTTTAATTCGAACTGGTACGTGCCGGTCGATCCCATGGATCCGAGCATTTATACGCCGATGAAGCCGGAGAACAAGTGGGTTGATCCTACGGCCGATAAGGACCAATTAGTGGAATGGACGCCCGAACAGCGCAAAAGCTTTATGTGGAAAAAGGCGAATGCCAAGACGCAGCTGAGCCCGCGATTGGGTATCGCCTATCCGATAACCGATAAAGGCGTCATCCATTTTTCCTACGGCCACTTTTTCCAGATTCCTGATTTTCAATACCTTTACGCGGCGCCGGGATTCAAACTCAATACCGGCGGCGGCAGCACCATCTTCGGCAACGCCGATCTGAACGCTCAGCGCACGACGCAATATGAAATCGGTCTGCAGCAGGAGTTGGCGCCCGGGCTCGGTATCGACGTCACTCTCTTTTATCGCGACATCCGCGACTGGGTCGGAACCGCCCCCATTCAAAAGACGGTCCGCGATGTCGTCTCTTATTCAACCTTTGAAAACAAGGACTATGCCAACGTACGCGGCATCACCTTCCGCGGCGAACAGAGGTTTACCAATATCTTTTCCGCCAAGGTGGATTATACCTTCCAGGTTGCCGAAGGCACTTACTCCAATCCTACCGATGCATTTTATGCAGAACAAAGCGGCGCCGAGCCGAGAAGAAAGCTTATTCCACTTAACTGGGATCAGAATCACACCCTGAACCTGCAGTTGATGGTACGTCCCGGAACTTGGACCGCCTCGCTGGTTGGAAAATTCAACACGGGTCTGCCTTATACGCCTACATTCGCAAAAGGCGCCTTTGTCGGCGGTTTCGGCACAGCCGACCTGCCCGAGAACAGCGCCAGGCGCCCGGATATTTACAGCGCCGACCTCTATGTCACCAAGACCTTCCCGCTCGGCCGACTGCATGTCATGGCGTTTGCTTATGTCTATAACCTTTTTGATAATCGGATGGCGACGGCCGTATTTTCCGATACCGGTTCGGCTGAATACACAACCGATCCTCGACCGGAAGAGGTTCTTTACAACCCATTGCGTATCGGAACGGTTGAGGATCTCTATTTGCGGCCGGAATGGTACATCGCCCCCAGGCAGGTCCAACTCGGCTTGAGCCTCGGTTTTTAACGGAAGGAGAAGGATGATATGAAAAAACTAATTTTTAGCTTTGCCGTATTTGCTCTCGCCGGTCTATCGACAGCGTTTGCACAGGCTGCGGTCGATCGATTGCACGGCGACGAGCTGTATAGCTACCGCAATATGCACTCAGGCAATCAGTTCCGAACCACCTTTTATAATGAAGGTTATGTTGGTCATCGCAACGGAATTAACCCCGATGATATCGGAGAATGGCCGATCAATTCGGGACATAATTATATCAACCTAATCCCTTATTTCATGCTTTCCGAAGTCAAGGATACAGAAGGGATCATTCGCCACATTTCATCTGAAGCAAATGGTATTGTTACGGGTAACGACAGCGATGCGGCTTCTGCCGATTCACGCGAGGACGGCAGTTGGCAATGCAATGCACCGCTGCCCGGATTTGCCAATCCCGAAGTACAGCGAATCGCCATGAGCCATATGCCGGAAACCTGGCCGTCCTTTTGGCCGGACAAAACCGATGATGCCGTCGATCCCGGTTGGCCTGGGTCATGGAACGGCTATTTCGGCAAAAACGTGCTCAATGCCGATCAAGAGAGCTACTATGTGTTCGATGATTATCAGAACGATGAATTTTCTTTTTATCCCGACAGTACGGATTTGGAACGGCGCGGCCTAGGCCGGCGAGGCACTGTGCGCGGTTTTCAGTGGTCGAACGTTCTGGTAGAAGATGTTCTGTTCCAGTTGGTTGATATCAAGAATATTGGAACTTATAATCATTCAAAGATGATCTTCGGCATTATGTCGGGGCCGGTGTTCGGCCGCAGCGTCAAAGGCGGCGGGGACGGCGGCGATGACTGCGCCCGATTCGATCTGCAGCGCAAGATCGGCTGGCACTTTGACGGCGACGACATCGGCGATACCGGTTGGACGCCGGTCGGCTGCCAAGGCTTTGCCTATTATGAAAGTCCAGGCAACCCTTATGACGGTATCGACGATGACGACGACGCCAATTCAGGACCTGGACCTGTGATTACCGAAGAGACTTTTGCGCCGCGCGTCATCAATGCAGGTGACCCTATCGTCGTAATCGACTATACCACCTTTGAACGAACGCTGATGGCCATGCCGGCCGACGGCATCACCATTACCTACCTGGAAAACACCTATCATTTTAATGCCGGCGCCGTATTTGAAGAAATACCGAGCAACTTGATCGATGACAACTTTAACGGTATCATCGACGAGAGCAACGGATATCAATATGGAGAAGGCGCGACGATGGTCAAGAACTATCTGTTCGTCGGCCGTAAATATATCGATTACTATACCGGCGAAGGCAAAGATAATCCGATGATCGACGAGCGCCGCGACGACGGCATCGACAACAACGGCGATTGGAATCCGTTGACTGACGATGTCGGTTTGGACGGCGTGCCGAACACCGGAGATTTCGGCGAAGGCGACGGATTGCCCACTTCGGGATGGCAGTCTCCGGCGGTTCTTCCCAATTTGGTAGGTAAAGCCAATAAATTCGGACTAATCGATACCTACTTGCCGGGTGAGCCCAACATCGACAAAACAGATATCGATGAATCGGACCAAATCGGCTTGACTGCGTTCAATATTTTTATTTGGGGCAATCCGAAAATCAGCGACGATGAAGGGCTATGGAAAGGTTTTGAGCCTGGTTTCCTCAACGACTATGGGCAATTTTCGGACACTGACCTCATGCTCGGCTCCGGCTATTTCCCTTTGGCGGTCGGAAACATCGAACGATTTTCTCTCGGCATCATGTTCGGCGAAAATACCGACGATTTGTTCACCAACAGCGATTATGCCAAAAAGACTTATGAGGAAAATTATAACTTTGCCAAAGCGCCGGTCATCCCGACCGTGACGGCCATTCCCGGCGACAATCGCGTGACGCTGATTTGGGACGACGCTGCCGAGCATTTTCGCGATCCCATCACCGGTTACGATTTCGAAGGCTACCGCATCTATCGCTCTACGGATCCCGGATGGCGCGACATGACGCCGATCAGCGACGGACAAGGCTCGGTGGCATTCCGCAAACCGCTTGTGCAGTTCGACCTTAAGAATGGCATCACGGGTTTTTCGCCCATCGCCATCCGCGGCGTCGAGTTCTACCTCGGCAACGACACCGGCATTGTGCATTCGTTCGTCGATACCACTGCTCGTAATGGACAAACTTATTATTATGCGGTCACATCCTATGACCGCGGCGATCCGGCGCTGGGCATTGCGCCGAGTGAGTGCGCCAAATATATTGCCGTCAAGCTCGACGGTACGATCGATAAGGGTCGCAACGTTGTGGTGGTGCGTCCTGAGGCACCTGCTGCCGGTTTCTTGGACGCGGAAATTACCGGGCTTACGCTTGTCGAAGGCGGAAAAGCTTCCGGCATAGTCGGTTATGAAATCGTCAACTCGACGCAGATTCGACAAAACGGCAGCTATCAAATCGTTTTTGAAGATACGGTCATTCAAAACAGCAGCGGCACCTACACGCAGGCGACTAAAAATTTCAGTCTGATCGAAAAAGACAGCGGCAGACGGCTGATTGACCGCAGCACCAACCTGGAGCGCGGCGCCGAGCAGCCGCTAACGGAAGGGTTCCGAATCAAGCTGTTCAACTTTCCCGAAGTTTCGGTTCGCAGCGACAGCACGCTTTGGAGCGACAAAAGCGTCTATGCGCCGAACATCACGATTTTCCGTTACAGCCGTCTTTTGGGAACGGCACGGGCCGCCGACTATCAGATCGAGTTCGGAGAAATCGGCATTGATACAAGCACTGCTTTTGCCATCTCGGCAACCCGAACCTTGCCGGCAACGCCGGTTAATTTTACCATCCGCGAACTGCCGAGCGGAAAAAAAGTCAAGTTCGCTTTTTGGGAAAAAGACGCCCTGAAAGGACAGGAAGGATTAATGACCGGCTTTACCGACAAGACGCGGACCGACCAGGTCATTTTCCTGGAACCTTTAAATGGACAAGAATTAAGCGCTACGTGGAGCTTTGAATTTGACTCGGCGACCAACGACTCGCTGCATCGAAATCCCCAACCGGGTGATGTGCTGACGATTAAAACCTATAAACCCTTCCTTTCCCATGACGTCTATGAATTTACGACGTTGGGACAGCGCATCGATCCCGAACTTGCCAAAGCGCAATTGGATCGTATCCGTGTGGTACCGAATCCCTATGTGGTATCCAACTCGTGGGAGCCGGTCAGTCCCTATACCTCCGGACGCGGACCTCGTGAACTGCACTTTATTCACCTGCCGGCCAAATGCACCATCCGCATTTTCAATGTGCGCGGGCAATTGGTCAAGGAGATTGAGCACGATACGCCCAATATTGCCGACGGCACAGTGGTGTGGGATATGTTGACGAAAGATTTGCTCGACATCTCTTACGGCATTTATATCTACCATGTTGACGCCGGAGAATTGGGTGAAAAGACCGGGAAATTTGCTGTAATAAAGTAAAAGAAAATTGGAGCTTGAAGCGGCGGAGAGCCTGCTCTCCGCCCTCATCATCACATTAGAAGGAGAGGTTAACAATGAAAAAGATGATGCTCATTATGGCAGTCGTGCTGACGGCGACGACGCTTTTTTCTCAGAATGTGACGAAAGTGGGGACGACGGCGGCGGGATTTTTGAACATTGATGTGGGAGCTCGTGCGATCGGTATGGGGGGGGCCTATGTTGCGGTGAGCGACGATGCGATGT